>NZ_JBSHML010000001.1:0-258670 GCF_053645335.1 Dietzia sp. NPDC055340
GACGAGTTGCCCATCGAGCAGGTCGCCAAGCGCTGGATCGTCGCCTCCGACCCCGACGACGCGGTCGAGCAGGTCAAGCAGTACGTCGACGCCGGCCTGAACCACCTGGTCTTCCACGCCCCCGGCCACGACCAGAAACGCTTCCTGGACCTGTTCTCCACGGACCTCGAGCCCCGACTGCGCAACCTGGCGTGAGCCCTGTCAGTCGGCGATGAGCCTGTAGAGCATGGTGTTGTGCAGGACATAGTCGTCCGGGTTGTCGGGGGCCTCCGCCTCACCGAACTCGATACGACGACGATGAATTCGTGCCAGGATCACCGCCTGCCTCAGGCCCGCGTAGGCGTAATAGAACGGCAGATCGCGGACCGTCCGGCCCGTGAGTTGTTCGTACTCGCCGATGACCTGGTCGTGGTCGAACAGGTCCGGGATACCGGGGAAGCCGTACGTGACCGCCAGATCCTGGAACAGGTCGTGGAAGTACAGGAACCAGCCCAGGTCCACCTCGGCCGGCGCGAGGGCCGCCATCTCCCAGTCCAGCACGGCGGTCGGGGTGGTGCCCTCGTAGAGGATGTTGCCGATCCGGGCATCGCCCCAGCTGAGCACGTCCGGGCCGGGGTCCGCGGGCCAGTTGGCTTCGATCCAGGCGAAGGCCTTCTCGATCACCGGGATCCTCAGGCCGCCCTCGCGGACCGTCCACTCGTAGTACTCGCGCTGCTCGTCCACGTGCGCCCGTAGGCCGTCGTCCTCGCCGGGACGGGCCGGGGCGAGCGAGGGGAGGAGCTCCGCGGGCCTGTCGATCCCGTGGATCGCGGCGAGCACGGCCACGGACTCGCGCTGCAATTCCGCCCGCTGCTCGGGGCTCATCTCGAGCAGCCAGCCGCCGAACACGTACGGGGGGTTGTCGACGGGCGCGACGCCGGTGGCCCGGTCCATCACCAGGAACGGCGACCCCAGCACTGCCGGGTCCTCCTCGAGCCAGCGCACGAGCGGGACGGGCAGATCGGTGTGCTCGCCGACGACCCGCATCACGTCGAACTGCCGGGCCAGGTCGTACACCGGGAACACCGGGAAGGCATCGTCGAGCGGGCACATCCGCGCCACGAGCTGTGCGGACTCTCGCTCGCCGGTGTCCGCCGACGTCCAGGAGGCGTCGAAAAGTACCGAGATGTTGGACATCCCCGACGCCTCCGGCCGGGTTACCTCGCCCACCTCGACGCCGCCCCGTCCGTCGGGTGCGTCACCCGCGCCGCCGGCGACTTCGGGGCGTCCCGACAGCCACGACGTGAGGCGACGGCGCAGGTCGTCGAGATCGGCCTCGCCGGACGTCACCGTCTGGTCCAGCGGCTTGTCGGTCTGTGTCATTGTTCGTCAACCCCTCACCGGGTGCCTGATGGCGCGGGCTGTGCTCGCGGCCGATTTCAGTGTGACGTACGACATATCGGATGGGGCTCGAATCGGGACCCCGGCGGAGGCAATGGTGGGGGAGGGGGAACGTTGTCGTCGTCGTCACTCCTCCGGCGCCCCCGCCGGGGCTTGGTGATCCGTCACAGACCGGGGGATTTAAGTAGCATCGCGAACATAGTGCCGCGGAGTCCGCCTGCGGGTGTGGACTCCTCCCGCCGGCCCCCTCGACAGCAGAAGGCGAACCCACATGGCCATCCCCCTGAGCATCCTCGACCTGGTCTCCATTCCCGAGGGCTCCACCGCCCGCGACGGGATCGCCGCCTCGATGAAGTCCGCCAAGCTCGCCGACGAGCTGGGCTACCACCGACTCTGGTTTGCCGAGCACCACAACACGCCCAACCTCGCCTCCAAGGCCACCTCGCTGCTCATCTCGCAGGCCGCCGGCGTCACCGAGAACATCCGCGTCGGCTCCGGCGGCGTCATGCTGCCCAACCACGCGCCGCTGATGGTGGCCGAGCAGTACGGCACCCTCGCCAACATCCACGGCGACCGTATCGACCTCGGCCTCGGCCGCGCCCCCGGCACCGACGGCATGACCGCCCAGGCGCTGAGCCGCTCCTCCGCCGAGCCGCAGGCCTTCGCCCAACACATCTACGACCTGCAGGGCTGGTTCGGCGAGTCCGGCACCGCGCACAGCACCCCGATCTTCTCTTCGGTCTCCCAGGGCATGGAGGTGCCGATCTGGGTGCTCGGCTCGACCGTCAACGGGGCCTCCATCGCCGGCCAGCTGGGCCTGCCGTTCTCGCTGGCCTCGCACTTCGCGCCCGACCAGATCGATGACGCCGTGCGCGTGTACCGCGAGACGTTCAGCACGGAGGCGCCCACCGCGCGGATCGAGAAGCCGTACGTCATGGCCGGCATCAACGTGATGGTCGCCGACACCGACGAGGAAGCGCGGCGGCAGTTCACCACCATCCAGCAGATGTTCCTCGACATCCGTAGCGGGCGGCAGCGCAAGATCCAGCCGCCCGTCGACCCGTCCGAGTTCCCGGGCGGCGTGCCGTCGATGCTCGACATCAGCGCCGTGGGGTCGCCGGACACGGTGAAGGCGCAGTTGGAGGTGTTCGCCGAGCGCACCGGCGCCGACGAGCTCATCACCGTGACCTACGCCTTTGACCCGGACGTGCGCGACCGCTCGCTGAAGCTGCTGGCGGGCGTCTGGTTCTAGACCCCTGGGGCCCGGAGCATCGCGTCAGATGTGCAGCACCTCGCCCATGACCACCGTGCGGTCGGGCGGTAGGTGGAACACCTCGGTGCGGTTGGCCTGGTTCTTCTCCATGGCGAGGAAGAGCCGCTCGCGCCAGTGCCGGAAGCCCGGCGGGCGCGCCGGCCGGAGGGCGAGAACGGACAGGAAGAAGGTGGCCTCCTCGTGGGCGAAGGTCAGACCGTCCAGCCGCTGGGAGGCCCGCGCGAGGTGTAGCGGGATGTTCTGGGACTCCGTGAACCCGACTCGCACGGTAACTCTGACGACCTCGCCCAGAGGGGTGGCAAACGTGTCCATGCGGTACTTGTCCGCGGAGCGGGCCCGGGGGACGTTGCGATGCTCCAACCGGACCAGGATCACCTGCTCCGGGAAGATCTTCAGGTCCGACACGCAGCTGACCAGGGCCAGTGGTGTGGTGTCCGGGTCGGAGTGCGGAAATACCGCCACCTGCGGGGAACGCTGCACCGACTCCTCGTTGAGGCAGGCGAGGAAATCGTCCAACGGTCGCTCCAGCTGCCTCCGCGCGGAGGCGACCGTCGCGTGGCCGCGGCGCCAGCACGTCATCACCACCACTACGGCCGCAGCCAGAAGGACGGGAAGCCATCCGCCCTCGGGGAGCTTGGTGGCGTTGGCTGCCAGCAGGACGAGCTCGAGAGTGCCCACCGTCGCGACGTAGAGGGCGACCACCGGCCACCTCCAGTGCCAGACCGACACGGCCAACACCATGAACAGCAGGGACTCGAGCACCAGGGTCCCCGTCACGGCGAACCCGTACGCACTGGCCAGCGACTCGGACGAGCCGAAGAGCAGCACCACGGCCAGGACCGCGACGAAGAGCAGCCAGTTGAGGGCCGGCACGTAGATCTCGCCCGCCCGGCGCCTGGAGGTGTACCGCATCGCCAAGCGCGGCAGGAGGGACAGGCGGACGGCCTGGTGGGCGATCGAGAACGCGCCCGAGATGACGGCCTGCGAGGCGATGATCGTCGCCGCCGTGGCCAGCACGACGAGCGGGACCTGCAGAACATCAGGGGCGAGGTGGAACAGCGGGTTGCCCACCGCGTCCGGGTGCGAGATGACCAGTGCGCCCTGGCCCAGATAGACCAACGTCAGCGCCGGCAGCACGACCAGGAACCATGCGCGCCTGATCGCGGATGCGGAGAAGTGCCCCAGGTCGGCGTACAGCGCCTCGGCGCCGGTCACGGTGAGGACGACCGCGCCGAGGAGGACGAACGCCTCGAAGGGATGCCGCAGGAGGAGATCGAACGCCCAGTGCGGCGACAGGCTGGTCAGGATTTCCGGGTGGGCGACGATCTGCGGGACCCCGAGCAGTGCCAGGGCCACGAACCACACGACCATGATCGGACCGAACGCCCCGGACACCCGGGTGGTGCCGTAAGGCTGGACGAGGAACAGGGCGATCAGGATCGCCACGGTCAGCGGGACGACAGCCGACTCCAGGCCCGGCGCGCTGACGGTCAGTCCTTCTACCGCACTGAGCACCGAGATCGCCGGTGTGATGACCGCGTCACCGAAGAACAGCGCTGCGCCGAGGATGCCGATGATCGTCACCATCGCGCCGATCCGGTGCCCCGGGAGCCTGCGGCGGAGCAGTGCCACCAGTGCGAGTATCCCGCCCTCGCCGTCGTTGTCCGCGCGGATCACCAGCAGCACGTACTTGACCGTCACGATCGCGGTGATGGTCCACAGGACCATCGAGATGATGCCGTAGACGTTGTGCGGCGTCACCTCCACGGCGTTGTGGCGCATGCTGAACGCGGTGTGCAGGGCGTACAGCGGGCTGGTGCCGATGTCGCCGAACACCACCCCCAGCGCGCCTACGACCAGCATGGGTCGAGCCGGCGCGCCGCGCTGACCAGCACGTAGGAGCCGGGGAGCGCGCAGGCCCAGTCGTCCGAGACCGTTCACCGGATAAGTGTGCTCCTCGCTCCTGCCTCGCGCCAGGTGTGGTGCGCCTCGCGTCGGATGCGACAAGGTGTATGTCAGGGGCCGGGCCATTCGTCAGCCTGTCGGGTGGCGGCCAGGATCGCGGAGCTCTCACGGGTGCTGCCCCTTGGGTTACATCCTGCGGGACGCCTATCGGAGCACGTGGAACTGGAGCGACGGCTGTCGGCTTCGCTTGCGTGCCGGTGTTCGGCGCTAGCAGAATCGGTCCTGTGGCCGCATCGCAACAGACCCTCCGCGCCGCCGTCTTTCTCGGGCTGAGCGTCGACGGCCGCATCGCTCGGCCTGATGGCGACCTCGAGTGGCTGACCAGCCGCGGCGCCGCCGCCGGGGACGCGGGCTTCACGCCCTTCGTGGAGTCAGTTGAGGCTGTAGTGATGGGCCGGCGAACCTACGAGGCCATCGCTTCCGACGAGCACTGGCCCTACCTCGATCGGCCGATACATGTGATCAGCACGTCCCTCGCAGCAGACGGAGATCCCCGGATCACCGTGCATCGCTCCGGCGAGGCGGCTATCGACGCGCTGCAGCGGGACGGCTACCGGCGCGTCTACGTCGACGGTGGCGAGACCATCCGTTGGTTCCTTGCCTCCAAACTTGTCGACGAACTCACGCTCTCCCATGTGCCCGTGCTCATCGGCGACGGGCCCTCACTGTTCGGGCCGCTGGGCGAAGACGTGCATCTCAAGCATGTCCTCACCGCGGTTCTCGACGGCGGAATGGTCCAGACCGCCTACCGCGTCCGGGGAGGACCGACGTCGCCCGCAGCCACATATGGCAAGCGGGAGGTCACCACGCGTCCCGTCCCAGTCGAAGAACCCTCACTGGACGCTCTCGCCCTCGACCCCGATCACAGCGGGCCGCAGCGGCCAGTGTCCTGTTCCAGTGCCGAGCCTTCACCGGGACGGAGCGCGGGCCACGTCTCAATAATTTAAAGGTTTTCGAGACACATGAACTCGCCCGGGGAGGTGGCCAGTTTTTGAACCAGTTTCGTAGACCTGCAGTCACCCGCCATTGTCTCACCCAGTCGTTTTGACGGGCTGCTGGCGACACGGCAAAGCTGACCGTGTCTATAGTTGCGTGCAGCAAGCAACTATGAAGGAGTGGCAGTGACTCGACGCAGTGACGCCGGCGAGATTCTCGTGGAGCTTGTCCGCACCTTGCGTCTGTTCCGGTACGCAGGGCAGCACCGCGGACAGGAGGACATCTCTGGCACCAAGGTCGGCGTGATGCGGTTTCTGATCGACGGTGACGAACGATCGGGGGAGATCGCACATCGACTCTTCCTATCCCCGTCCGTCGTGTCGCGGGCAGTGGACTCGCTCGAGGTGGACGGGCTGGTCTGTCGGCGTCGCGATCCTGACGATGCTCGTGCCTGGCTGATCTCGATCACTGATCGCGGCCGAGTGGACTTGCAACGACGTCAGCAGGCGATTGCCGACCGATTCGCGGAGATCCTCGCCAGAGACACCGAGCTCTGCCCCGCCCGGACGCTCCAGTTACTGAAGAAACTGAACGACCACCTCGACGAGCTCGCTGCGACCATGACCGCGGGAGAGAAATGAGTCAACGACCTATGGCTGAACAGGCCAGCGCGCCTCCCGGATACCAGGCGTTACCTCATCGCGAGGTGCTCCAGGTGATGACCGGCCTCTTGGCCGCACTGTTCACCGCCTTGATCTCCAACACCATTGTGTCCACGGCGTTGCCCACGATCATGGCCGACCTCAACGGCACCCAACGCCAGTACACGTGGGTGATCACCACGAGTTTGCTGATGATGACCGTCAGTACACCGGTCTGGGGCAAGCTCTCGGATCTGTTCGATAAGAAGATGCTGGTTCAGCTGACCATCGTGTTGTTCGTGGTGGGTTCTGTTGCGGCGGGCCTGTCCACGTCGGTGGCGATGATGATGGGGGCCCGCGTCGTTCAAGGAATCGCGATGGGCGGGCTGATGGCCCTGGTTCAGTCCATCATGGGTTCGATCATCGCCCCCCGGGAACGCGGCCGTTACGCCGGATATATGGGCGGTGTCATGGGCATCGCGACAGTCTCCGGGCCACTGCTGGGCGGTGTGATCACTGATGGCCTGGGATGGAGGTGGACCTACTTCGTCTGCGTCCCGCTCGCCGTTGTGGCGATGGTTCTCATCCAGGTCAAACTCCGTATCCCGTTGATCGAATCCAGAAAGGTCACGATCGACTACGCAGGGGCCGTGCTGATCGCGCTCTGCGCGGCGCTCCCGATGTTGTGGGTGACCTTCGCGGGCAGCGAGTACGCATGGGTTTCCTGGCAGTCTGCAGCGTTCATCGGCGCGTTCGTCGTCGTGACCGCGGCGGCGGTCATCGTCGAGCTGCGGGCTGCCGAGCCGATCGTGCCCATCCGGGTGCTGCGGACCAACACCGCAGCATTGATGATCGTCGCCAGCTTGGCGGTGGGTGTGGCGATGTTCGCTCCGGCGGTGTTCCTGACTCAGTACTTCCAGCTGGGTGGGGGCTACTCACCGACCCAGGCCGGGTTGCTCATCTTGCCGATGATCGTCTTCCAGACGGCGTCCTCGGCGATCGGTGGGATGATCGTAAGCCGCACCGGCCGGTGGAAGCCGATCATGGTCATCGGCAGCATCCTGATGGTGACTGGTCTCGCGGGCCTGGGGATGGTCGACCACACAACCGGGTATCTGTGGGTCGCGGTGTCGATGGCGTTGATGGGGATCGGTGTAGGAACCCTGATCCAGAACATCGTGCTGGCAGTGCAGAATATCGTCGACGTCCGGGAAGTCGGAGCCGCTTCCGCGGCGATCGCGTTCTTCCGATCCCTCGGCGGAGCGATCGGTGTCTCCGCACTCGGCGCTGTCTTGACCAACGAGGTCGCTGCTCAGATTCGAGACCGTCTCGGCGAGCTTGGTATGACGAGCGGACAACTGGGAAGCAGCGAAGGCTCGGCAGAGACCAGCCTGGACATCAGTGGTCTGCCGGCGCCGATCCAGCAGATCTTCCATGACTCCTACGCTGATGCCTTCGGGCATCTGTTCATGGTCACGGCGCTTATCGGAGTAGTCACCGTGGTCGCGGTTCTGGCCGTTCGCGAGACGCGCCTGCGGACCACTGTGGAGTTGAACCCCACCCCTACGAGTCAGGAGAACGAATCGCCGTAGCCCCCATCGAACGCTGGCGCCGGACGGAAGCGAGCCGTAGCAGGAAAGCGTCGGCGACGCCTCGCTGGTCCGGTGGTGCGGCGGGTGCACCTCTGGCAGAGTCGTCCAACGATTAAGTCACACGTCCAGATGGTGATGAGGCAACGATGAGCCAGACAGTCGACGGGGACCGGCAGGTCCGTTGGTCGCAAGTGGAGGAGAAGTTCTTCGTCGGCAACTTCAGGGGCAATTTCGTCGGCTACATCGACCAGACTGTCGATGGCACGTTCAGGAAGTTCGACAAGATGTCGGTGCTGCGAGGCGAGGCCAGCACGTTGGAGAGCTCCATGGCGTTTCTGAACGAACTGTACTTCGCCTCGTCTGGTGGAGGGGATCGTCAATGACCGCCGTTGTGTCCACCGATCGGCCGTCTGGGACGGGCGACCTCAAGTATCTGGTGTACTCCAGTGTGGCTACGCGACCGATGTCGCACACCGATCTCGAGTCCATCCTGTTCACCGCCAGGCGGCACAATCTGCAAGCGGGCATCACCGGCGCTCTGCTGTACAGGAGCAATTGCTTCATCCAGTTTCTGGAGGGACCCCCGTCTGAGATCGACTCGCTGATGGAGAGCATCTGTGTCGATGACAGGCATGCCCGTGTGCGTGTTCTGGTGGTGGAGCGGGCGGTCGAGCGTAGTTTCGCGGACTGGAGAATGGGGTTCGGCGCCCCCGCGGACACTCGGCCGACCGGGGTCGAAGGGGTCCGGGACAGCTTCGATGACCTGACGAGCAGTTCGGACGACGCCGTGGTGCGTCAGGCGGCCGAGGACTTTTCGATCTGGTTCAAAGTCAAAGAGGGTTCGCGTCTGTCCTGAGGCGGCCCCGTGGCCGCGACGATGCGGGCCGAGGGGCCGCAGGACGATTCGAACGGTCGCCTCCATCTCGTTGTCGGATGCCCGGCGGCCCATCATCACCGGCGCCACGTCACCGGAAGCCCGTATCGATCCCGAGCCGTTCGTCCGCTCGGTCCTGGAGCCGATCGGGGTGAGGCGCACCAAACGGGTCGCCACCATGTCGTCGCTGGGGTGAGACCGGGCGCTCCGGCCGAGCAGGCTCAGTGCGATTGGCGCGGTGCCCGTGGCGCGTTCCGTGGTCAGCGCGGCGATGGGTCGGCCCGTTCCGCGGTGAATTCGGCAAGGAGGTCGTGGACACGGCGGTCGATGTCGTCGCGAATCAGGCGCATCCTCTCCAGTCCGTCGATGCCCCTACCCGAAGGCTCATCAGTGATCCACGTGATGACGGTGCGGGCGGTGTCGTCGTCGGAGACGCCGACATCACCCCGCGCGACGAGGTCTCGTGCGGCGTCGGCGCCGAGCACCACCACCCGGTCCACGCGGCGCAGAAGGTCGGGGTCGATCGCGCGGGGCACCTTACCGGACATGTCCGCGCCGAGCTCGGCCACCGCCTCGGCCGACAGCGCGTTGATCGTGGGCCCGGGATCGGTCCCCGCCGAGTGGACCTCGACCGCGTCGCCGGCGCGGTGGCGCATGAGTGCG
This sequence comes from Dietzia sp. NPDC055340, assembly GCF_053645335.1. Classification (NCBI taxonomy): domain Bacteria; kingdom Bacillati; phylum Actinomycetota; class Actinomycetes; order Mycobacteriales; family Dietziaceae; genus Dietzia; species Dietzia sp. NPDC055340. The sequence continues at coordinate 9,325 of NZ_JBSHML010000001.1, forward strand.
GCCGCCATCTGTGACTTGCCGCCGTTGCGTACACACACGAACAGGACGCCGGGGACCCGAGGCTGCGGGGCGTTCGCGGTCATGACGGGTCTGCGCCCGGAGCCGGGGTGGGCACGGTGGTCCGGGCGCGGCGGGGCAGGCTCGAATCGCCGGGGAACAATCGCGGTCCGAGCCACAGCGCGACGTACACCAGCCCGACCAACACCGGGACCTCGATGAGCGGACCCACCACACCTGCCAGGGCTTGGCCCGAGGCGATACCGAACGTGCCGATGGACACCGCGATCGCGAGTTCGAAGTTGTTGCCCGACGCCGTGAACGCCACGCTCGTCGACTTGGCGTAGTTCAGCCCCACCGCGCGCGAGACCAGCAGACTGAAGAAGAACATGAGCACGAAGTAGAGCAGCAGCGGAACGGCCATCCGGGACACATCCAGCGGGCGGGTGGTTATGGCCTCGCCCTGCATCGCGAACAGCAGGACGATGGTGAACAGCAGGCCGTACAGGGCCCACGGGCCGATCCGCGGCAGGAAGGTCCCCTCGTACCACTCGCGTCCCTTCGCGCGCTCGCCGACCACGCGCGTTCCGAAGCCGGCCAGCAGCGGGATCCCGAGGAACACCAGGACCGAGCCGACGATCGCCCAGACCGAGAACTCGGCCGAGACCGTCTCCAGTCCGAGCCACGACGGCAGGACCTGCAGGTAGAACCAACCCAGCGCACCGAAGGCCACCACCTGGAACACCGAGTTGATGGCCACCAGTACGGCCGCCGCCTCGCGATCGCCACACGCCAGGTCGTTCCAGATGAACACCATCGCGATGCACCGCGCCAGCCCCACGATGATCAGTCCCGTGCGGAATTCCGGCAGGTCCGGCAGGAATACCCACGCGAGCGTGAACATGAACGCCGGGCCGATGATCCAGTTGAGCAGCAGCGACAGGCCGAGCAGCTTCCGGTCGCCGGTCACCCTGTGGGTCTCGTCGTAGCGCACCTTGGCCAGGACGGGGTACATCATGACCAGCAGGCCGACCGCGATTGGGACCGAGATGCCACCGACCTGCACCGAATCGAGGGCACGGTCCAGGCCGGGGACGAAGCGGCCCAGGAGCAGTCCGGCCGCCATCGCCGCGAGAATCCAGACGGCCAGGTAGCGGTCGAGGAACGACATCTCCTTGGCGACAGGGGTGACACTGCGCGCAGAAGTGGTGGCGCTCATCGGATGTGCGGCTCCCGTCAGATCGATAGATGTCTATGGATAAGGCTAGGGTGACGTATTGATGATCGTCAATCTAACCTCGTGGGGAGGCGGTGAGGGTATGGCGACGACAACGACGACGACGAGTTCAGTGGCAGGCGCGGCGCTGGTCGGCGACCCCGCGGCGGGCGGATGCTGCTCGCTCTCGCGCACGCCCGTCGACGCCCCCACCGCGGAGTCGATGGCCGCCGGGTTCAAGGCGTTGGCCGACCCCACGCGGCTCAGGCTCCTGTCGCATATCGCTGCGCGGGGCTGCGAATCCGTGTGCGCCTGCGACCTCCTCGATGTGGTGGACATCAGCCAACCCACGGTCAGCCATCACCTCAAACGTCTCGTCGAGGTAGGTCTGCTGACCCGCGAGCAGCGTGGCAGGTGGGCGTATTATACCGTGGCCCGTGACGCCCTGGACCAGCTGCGCGGATTCCTCGACCTGTCCTGATTTGCAATGGTTCCCGGGGCGGGCGGCTGACAGAGGGGTGCCCGTGCGAGATAGGTAAGGCTATCCTCGGTCCATGGGGAGAAAGAAGAACACTCCGACCGATCGCCAGTTCACCATGGCGCACGTACGGCGCACCGAACGCATCACTCCCGGCTTCGTCCGCCTGACCCTCGGCGGGCTGGACCTCCTGGAGCCGCGAGGGCACGACCACTGGTGCCGACTCTTCTTCGCGCGCGAGGGGCAGGATTCGCTGCAGCTGCCGACCCGTACCAGTGAGATCGGTTGGTACCTCCAGTATCTCGCCACACCCAAGGCACGGCGCCCGTGGGTCCGGGCGTACACGGTCCGCGCCGCCCGCCCTGACACGAGCGAGGTGGACATTGACTTCGTGATCCACGGAGACGAGGCAGGGGGTCTGGGACCGGCAGCTCGGTTCGCGCTCGATGCCTGCCCTGGTGATCGCCTGGGGTTCCTGGACCAGGGCATCGGTTTCACGCCTGATCACCCGCACGACTGGACACTGCTCGTCGGTGATGAGACGGCGTTGCCCGCCGTGGCCGGAATCTGTGCCTCACTCCCGGAGGCGGCCCGGGGGATCGCGATCATCGAAGTCCCCACGGCCGGCGACCGGCAGAAGTTCCGGGTGCCACCCGGGATGGAGGTGCGTTGGGTCCCTCGCGACGAGTCGTCATCGGGCGCCGACCGGCCGGGGCAGCTCGCGCTGGACGCGGTAAAGACGACCGTTCCACTGGACGGCGTCGTCCACGCGCACCTCATCGGCGAGTCCGGTCTCGCCACGGGGGCTCGCCGTCACCTCGTGCAGGAGTGGGGCGTGCCCAAGCGGAATGTGGACTTTGTCGGCTACTGGCGTCACGGGAGACCTGCGACGACCTGACCGGGCTCTGCTCCGACCTGCGGAGCGGGAGTCGTCGGCTCGACGGCCCGTCCCGCCCTGACGCTGGTAGAACGGGGTATGGCCATCGACGCACTGGAACCCCACCCACTGGTCCGCCTGCTCGGCAAGCCCTCGGCCGACTTCACCGCCGGTGACCTCGCGCGGGCGGTCGAGCAGTTGGAGCTGCACCAGGTCAACCTGCGCTACGTCGGCGGCGACGGGCGCCTCAAGGCGGTGGCTTTCCCCATCAATTCGCGCGAGCACCTCCTCGAGGTGCTGACGCGAGGCGAGCGCGTGGACGGCTCCAGTGTCTTCGCCGGCACCGATACCGAGTCCAGCGACGTCTACATCGTCCCGCGTCACCGCACCGCCTTCCTCAATCCCTTCGGCGAGCGGCGCTCGCTCGACGTGTTGTGTTCCTTCTACGACGACGCCGGCAAGCCGCTGCCCCACGCACGCGAGCAGATCGTGCGCCGCGCCGCCGAGGTGCTCGCGCAGGAGACCGGCATGACGCTGGAGGCCTTCGGCGAGCTGGAGTACTACCTCGTCGACGAGCCCGAGAAGATCTTCCCCGTGGAGGAGGAGCGCGGCTACCAGGAGTCGGGTCCGTTCTCGAAGCACCGGCGGGTTCGAGAGGAGGTGCTGGGCCACCTCAGTGCGATGGGCGTGCCGCTCAAGTACGCCCACGGAGAGGTCGGCAACATCCTCGAGGAGGACCGGCAACTGGTCCAGCACGAGATCGAGCTCCAGCCCGTGCCGCTGGAGCAGGCGGCCGACAATCTCGTCCTGGCCAAGTGGGTGGTGCGCGAGGTCGCCTACGCCCATGGTGTCGAGGCGACATTCGCCCCGTTGGTGAGCGGCGAGGGCGCGGGAAACGGTCTGCATTTCCACAGTCGGCTGGTGCGCGATGGTGCCAACGCCATCGTGGGGAAAGACGGTCTCAACGACACCGGGCGTCGACTGATCGCCGGCTACCTGTCCGCAGCGAGGGCGCTGTCCGCGTTCGGCAACACGGTCCCCACGTCCTACCTGCGATTCGCCGAGGGAGACGAGTCGCCAGAGGACATCTGCTGGGGCATGAAGGACCGCACCGGGCTCGTCCGGGTGCCGTTGGCCTGGGGCGGCGGCGTGTTGGCCGACATGGTCGCGCACGCCAATCCCGGCGGCACCGAACCCATCCCCGAACCCGCCACGGATCACCAGACCGTCGAGTTCCGGCTCGGGGACGGCTCGGCGGATGCGCACCTGCTGCTGGCCGGCATGGCCGTCGCGGCGACGCGGGGGCTCAGCGATCCGGAGAGCCTGGAGCTGGCCGAGCGGCTCAGCACCCACGATCACGATGACTTCGAGAGTCTGCCCACCTCGCGCCGGGAGGCCGCCGACGCACTCGAGGCCGAGCGCGAGATGTTCGAAGCCGACGGCGTCTTCCCCGGTGCACTCATCGATGCCCTGCTCGCGGATCTCCGCGACTCCGATGAAACCTACGACAACGACGGCAACGACACCGCCGCGGCCGGAGACGATGCGGCCGATCGCGAGGAACTCATCCGCCGTCACTGGCACGTCGGCTGAACGGTGGTGGCCGAGCAGAGCGGGGACGGTGTGACCGCCTGCCCGGCGAGCCCCGGAGTGCCGCGTCAGGTGCGGTAGACGTGGGCGCGATGGTCAATGTCGATGATCACCACGGTGTGCTGCTCCTCGTCGACGCGGAGCAGGACACGATAGTCCCCCCGCCGTGCGCTGCGTAATCCCTCGAGCTCGTGTCGCAGGGGCTTGCGCAGTCTCAGCGGATTCGCCGCAAGGGGGCCCGAGATGAACTCGATGATCGCGTGGACGACGCGCCCGGGCAATCTCGACAGCGCTCGCCGGGCCGGGGAGGCGACCTCGACGTTGTACGGTGACGCGTTCTCTGCGCTCACCGTGGTGGCAGACCGTATGCGGAGCGAAGGTCGGCGAGGGATGTGGTGTCACCCGCGGCGTACTCGCGCTCAGCGTCGGCCACGGCCTCTCGGGTGTCCGTACGGGAGAGCCAGTAGATCGTCTCGCGCAGGGACTCCAGATCGTCAGCCGACATCAAAACCGCAGCCGGCCGGCCATGCCGGGTGATGGTGATGATGTCGTGGGTGGTCTCCGCGCGTTCGACCAGTGCCGACAGTGTGTTCTTGGCCTCGCCCAGCGGGATCGTATCCATGATCGACACTATAGGCTGATCAATAGCCTTTCGATAGCTCAAAGTGAGGCCCAAATAGGGGCCCGGGCGTTTCGCTCGTCAGCCTCTTCGGACCACCGCGAGGGCGCCATGGTCGGCGATCGCCCGGCAGGACCGCCGCATGAGCAGCGCGAACATCTCGTCACCCCGCGCGGTCCGGGTGCCGTACATCCACCCGAAGATCCCGACCACCGGAGTCTGCAGTAGCCCGTAGACGTAGTCGTCCCAGCACTCGTCGACCGTGTAGTCCGTCACGCCGTACCCCACGAGGGCGCGGTGGTAGTCGGCGACGATCCCGCGCTCCGCGGCCCGCCGATCGTCCACAGTGAGGCTCGAGCCGAGGAACCCGCCGAGGTCCCGGCCGGGCAGCCCCGTGGTGAGCGTCTGCCAGTCACACGCCAGCGAGGGCAGCCGCCCCGCGGGGTCGATCAGCATGTTGTCGGCCCGGTAATCGGCATGCAGGAGTCCGAAGCGCTCGGCCCGGCCGTTGGCCCACTGGGCGATGAGTGGCGCGATCTCGGACAGGGCCTGCCGCTCGTCGGGGGAGAGGCGATCCCCGAGTTCGGCGAGGAATGACTCCAATGCGGGCCCTCCCAGTTCCTGCAGGGCCACGTTGTCGTCGTCGGACGGCACTGACAGGTCCGCGGTCTCGCGCAGGGACGGATCGCACCACCGCGGGCCGTGGAGGCCGGCGAGATTCACGGCGCTGTCACGCGCGTCGGCGACGGACAGTCCGGCCAGCTGGTCGCCCTGCACGCGAGGCGCGACGTCGTCGAGCACGAGCGTGAACTCGCCGTCCCGCTCGCCGAGGGCCGCGAACCGGCAACGCGGCACCCGCACGTCCACCGTCGGCGCGAGGTCGCGGTAGAACAACACCTCGCTGCGATACACGCCGTGCAACAGGGGACGCATGCCCTCGTCCGGGTTCGGCAGCTTGACGAACAGCGTCGGTGGGAGCTCGTCGCCCTCGACATGGGCTCGGACGCAGCACCCGATCTGGCCGGTCCCGATCGTCTCCGTGCGCACCGAGTGCACAGTTGTGGCGAGCGCCGTGGAGAGCCACTCCGCGGTGACCTCCTCCGGAGTGCAGGCGACGGCGGGGCGGGCCGCGTCCGCCTGTGGGGTCTCGACGACGGTCATGACGGGGTGTCCTTCCGGGAGAGGAATCTTCCTGGATTGAGATCGAGGTGGGCGAAGCGCGCAGGGTCGCGCCGTGGCCGCCACGCCTCGAGCACGGGCGCGAGCTCGTCCGGGGTGGTGCCGTGCAGCACCACCGAGTCCGCGCCGAGCGCCAGCTGGGCCTCGATCCGGTCCGCGCAGTGGCTCGCGCTGCCGACGGCGGCGCAGTCGAGCCACTCGTCCGGCAGCACGTCACGGGCGTGCCGGAGGATGTCGAGATCGTCGGTCGCGTCGAGCGCACCTGCGTGGGCGGACAGGCGCTCGTCTGAGCGAAACGTCTCGAGCCCGGCCGCGTCCCAGCCGTTCACGCGGACCAGGACGTCGCCGTATCCGGTCAGGTAGGTGGCCAACCGGCCGGCGAGCTTGCGCAGGCGCGCGGCCTCATCGAGCGAGTCCTCGATGGTCGCCATCACCGACCAGATCCGCACCGATGCGGGATCGCGACCGGTCTTCTCGGCGGACTCGCGGACCAACCGTACCGACCGCTCTACCGCGGCGTCCGACATGAAGGTGTGCAGCACCACCCCGTCGGCCAGCCGCCCGGCCAGGCGCAGCGAGTTGTCGCCCATCGCCATGAGCAGGATCGGGATGTCCTCGTCGAAGGAGGTGTCCTGCACCAGGTAGGGGTAGGTGCCGGCGGGGCCGTCGTGCCCGGCCACCGCGCCGCCGCGCCACAGGGTGCGGTAGATGCCGATGGCGTCGGCGAGCTGCGCCGAGGTGACGTGGGGCAGTCCCATGATGTCGAACAGCAGCGGGATGCCCCTGCCCAGTCCGAACGCGTAGCGTCCGCCCGACATCCGGTGCAGCGTGGTGGCCATGGTGGCCGTGACCAGAGGGTGACGGGTGTTGTGATTGGTCGCGGCCGTGCCGATGCCGATGCGGCTCGAGGCGGCGACCGCGGCCCCGGCCATCACTCCGGCGTCCTTGAGGGCGAAGCGCTCCGACAGCAGAATCGACCCGAGTCCGAGCTCCTCTGCGCGGGCCGTCTCCGTCAGCAGGTCGGCCGGTGATGCGGAGTGGCCGGCCAGCCCGTAACAGGCGAGCTCGGGCATGAGCGGGGCGGCGGTGACTTCTGCGGTGTTTTCTGCGGGCATGGGGGCTTTCCGGCGGTGGGGCCTCACGGGTCGTCGGCAACGGACGCCCGGTGATGCGGGTCACATGGTCGTGTCGATCGTACGGCCGGGAGAGGGCGGCGGGGCCGGTTCGCGGGCCCGGGTAGCGGTCGAGGAACGACAATCCCGTGGCAATCTGTGGCTCCGCGGCTTCCGCGATCTCTCCTGGCCAACCGCCGACGTCGGGAATACTCGAGCCCGGTGGAGCGGTGGCGGCGACGAAAGGCATCGAGCATGGACATCTGGAAGGCGACGCACCAGGCGCGTCAGGCTCTCGCGGATGACCTGGCCGGGCTCGATGATTCGCAGTGGCGTCAGCCGACTCTGTGCGCCGAATGGGACGTCGAGCATGTCGTCGCCCACCTCAGCGCGGCGGCATCGGTCGGAAAATGGGCGTGGATGCGCAGTATCGTCGGGTCTGGGTTCCGGCCTACCGTGCACAACGACCGCCGACTGCGTGAGCATCTGGGGTCAACGCCCCGGGAGACGCTCGAGATCTTCGGTGCGGTGATCAACTCGACAGTTGCCCCGACGGGTGATCTTCCGGCGTACCTGGGCGAGGTGATCGTGCACTCCGAGGACATCCGATACCCACTGGGGCTGCCGAGCCGATGCGACGTCGACGCGGCCACCGAGGTCGCGCGGTTCTATGTGTCCCGGAACTTCACGGTGAACAGCAAGTCCGCCGCCGCCGGGCTGAAACTGCGCGCCACCGACGGGCCGTTCAGCGCCGGCGACGGGCCCGAGGTGAGCGGCCCGACCCTCGCGCTGGTGATGGCGATGGCCGGCCGCCGGAGCGATCTCGACCAGCTCACCGGCGACGGCATGCCCCTGCTCGTCGACCGGCTGGACCGCGGCGCCGCCAGGTAGCACCATAGCTGGCGGCAACGAGAACTCGCTCGACGAGATGCGCGAGGAACGCCGAGAAATCAAGCACCGTGTCGAGCGAACTCTGCCGCGTCGTGGGCGGTCGCACTCAGGTGCTGATCGCCGCCGGTAGAGAACGCTCGAGCGTGGCGACCGTGTTCGCCTCGAACCAGTCCGGAGCGCGACGGACGAACTCGTCGGGAGTGAGCCCGCCGGCGCCGTACGGGACACGGCCCAGCACCGGTACGCCGGTCAGACGCGGCAGGTCCTCGAGGTTGCAGCGGTCGGCCAGATTCGGATCGAACGGCCACGAGCCCACCACCACTCCCGCGCATCGCAGTCCCGAGGCGTCGATCGCGCGGACGGTGAGCTCGGTGTCCGACAGCGTGCCCAGACCGGCCCGCGCCACCACGACGAGCGGGGCGTCGAGGGCGGCGGCCAGGTCGAGGATCGTCAGGTCGGTCCCGAGGCGCACGAGCAGCCCACCCGCGCCCTCGACCAGGTCCAGGCGCCGCGGCGGCGACCCGGTGGCGTGGTCGCCCGTGCCGGGTGAGCCGAGCCAGTCGCGAATCGGACCGAGCAACTCCTCGCGCGTGGACTGCGGCAACCCGGCCACTCGGGCGGCGGTCTCGGGCGCGAGCGGATCGGGCAGCCTCCGCACCTCGAGTACCCGCTCCACGCCGGACAGCCGCGCCGCCTCGTGGGCGTCGCCGGGCTCGCCGGGCGCCAGCCCGGTCTGGACCGGCTTGCAGATGCCCACGTCCAGCCCGGCCGAACGTCCCAGCGCCGCCAGTGCCGCAGTCGCGATGGTCTTACCGACGTCGGTCCCGGTGCCGGTCACAATCACCGGACGGTCGACGGCCGTCATGCCGGGACCCTGCTGTCGGCCAGTACCTCGGTGAGGACATCGCACGCGGTGGCCAGGTCGGCATTGGAGAGGTCGGCGCGGGCGGTGAGCCGCAGCCGCGCCGTACCCTCCGGGACCGACGGCGGCCGGAAGCAGCCCACGCGGAGCCCCAGCTCAGCGCAGCGCTGCGAGGCCGCGTAGGCGCGTTCGGCGTCGCCGAGGATCACCGAGACCACCGCCGACGAGGGCCGGTCCGCGCCGGTCACCTCCGCCAGGCGTTCGGCAACCTCGAGCACGCGGTGCGCCCGCTGCGGCTCGCGCCGCAGCACCGCCAGTGCCGCTCGCGCCGCGCCCACGCTCGCCGGCGCCAGCCCGGTGTCGAAGATGAAGGTGCGCGCGGTGTCGATGAGGTGGTCGCGCACCCGCTCCGAGGTCAGCACCACCCCGCCCTGCGACCCGAGCGCCTTGGACAGCGTCGCCGTGACCACCACGTTCTCGTGCCGTGTCAGCCCGAGCTCGTCCACGAGCCCGCGCCCGCCGGCCCCGCGGACGCCCAGCCCGTGGGCCTCGTCGACGAGCAGTACAGCCCCGTATCCCTCGCACGCCGCGTGCAACGCGGTCAGTGGTGCGAGGTCGCCGTCGGCGCTGTACACCGAGTCGGTGACGACCAGCGCCCGCTCCTCGGATCGCCCCGCGAGCGCCCGCTCCACGGCCGCGACGTCACCCCGTTCGACGACGACGACGCGCGCCCGCGACAACCTGCACGCGTCCACGAGCGAGGCGTGCGAACCACCGTCGGAGACGATCAGCGACCCGCGCCCGGACATTGCCACGACCGCGCCGAGATTGGCCGTGTACCCGGAGGAGAACACCAGCGCCGAGGGGCGGCCGGTGAAGCCGGCGAGCTCGTCCTCCAGTTCCTTGTGGTCGGTGGTCGTGCCGGTGACCAGTCGAGATCCGGTCGCGCCGGCGCCCCACCGGCGGGTCGCGGCGATCGCGCCCTCGAGCACCTCGGGGTGGGTGCCCAGGCCGAGATAGTCGTTGGAGGCCAGATCGAGCACGCCGTCGCCGGCCGTTCGCGGGCGCAGGGCCCGGTGCAGGTGGCGGGCCCGCCGGTTCGCTGCGGCGGCATCGAGCCAGTCGAGCGTGGGGGAGTGGGTCATCGTGTTGCTCCTACCCGCGCCCCGGCGAGGGCTGCGGCACAGATCGTGTCGATCTCGTCGTCGCTACAGATGTAGGGCGGCATCGCGTAGATGAGATCCCGGAAGGGGCGCAGCCACACGCCTCGCTCGGTGATGGCTGTTGTCGTCGTTGTCATCTCCACCGGCCGGTCAAGCTGGATCACGCCGATCGCTCCGAGGACCCGCACATCCACCACACCCGGGAGGTCGAGCGCCGGGGCCAGGCCGTCGCGCAGGCGCGCGGCGATCCGCGGCACCTGCGTGCGCCACTCGCCGGCCTCGATGAGGTCGAGCGAGGCACACGCGACCGCGCACGCCAACGGATTGCCCATGAACGTCGGGCCGTGCGCGAGTCCGCCCGCCTCGCCCGCGCTGATCACCTCGGCCACGTGATCGGTGGTGAGCGTGGCCGCCAGGGTGAGGTATCCGCCGGTCAGGGCCTTGCCCAGGCACAGGATGTCGGGCGCGACGCCCGCGTGGTCGGCGGCGAACAGCTCGCCCGTGCGGCCGAAGGCGGTGGCGATCTCGTCGAAGATGAGCAGGGTGCCGGTCTCGTCGGCCAGGCGCCGCAGCTCGCGCAGGTAGTCAGGGTGGTGGAAGCGCATCCCGCCCGCGCCCTGGACCACCGGCTCGACGATGATCGCGGCCAGTTCGTCGGCGTGATCGCGGATCGTGCGCTCGAGTTCGGCGACGTAGCCGGGGCGATAGTCAGCGGGCGGGGCGGGGGCGAACACCTGCTCGCGGACGACCCCGCGCCACAGGCTGTGCATGCCGCCCTCGGGGTCGCAGACGCTCATCGGGCTGAGCGTGTCGCCGTGGTAACCGCCGCGCCAGGTGGCCAGCCGGGTGCGGCCCGGACGGCCCAGCGAACGCTGGTACTGGATGGCCATCTTGGCCGCGACCTCCACCGACACCGAGCCCGAGTCCGCGAGGAAGACCTTGTTCAGCTCACCTGGCGCCATCTGGGCGAGGCGCCGGGACAGTTCCACCGCCGGTGCGTGCGTGAGCCCGCCGAACATGACGTGGCTCATCGTGTCGACCTGCCGGTGCGCGGCCGCATCGAGGTGCGGGTGCCGGTAGCCGTGGACGGCCGCCCACCACGAGCTCATGCCGTCGATGAGTTCGCGGCCGTCGGCCAGGCGCAACCGGACCCCGTCGGCCGAGGCCACGGGCAGCGGCTGCGTGGACGCCGGGAAGCCGCCGTAGGGATGCCAGACGTGCTCGGCGTCGGCGGCGAGCAGCGCGTCGGTCGGCTGCGGGTCCGCGGTCGACCGCGGGGGTGTGGCACACCCCGCGGAGATGGTCCCCGAGGTGGCGATCTGCGTGGGCATGTCAGGCGTTCGCGGGTTCGCTGGTGCCCGCGCCCCGCGTGCGGATCGCGACCGGATTCTGCTTGGGGCCGGCGGCGGACTCGGTCGCGACGGCCGCCGGCTCCGTGGCTGCGTCCTGGCCGGTGGGCGTCGGCGCGGTGGTGGCGTTGTCGTCGTCGCTGTCGCGGCGCCCGGCGCGCCCGCCCTCTGCATCGGTATCCATGCGCAGGACCTCGAGTCCCGCGTCGGCGATCATCTCCAGGTCGGCCGCTCCCGGCTGGCCCTCGGAGGTGAGGTAGTCGCCCAGGAACAGCGAGTTGGCCACGTACAGCGCGATGCCCTGCAGGTTGCCGAGGTGACGCTCGCGGCCGGCGGCCACGCGGATCTCGGTGTCCGGCGCGACGAAGCGGACCATCGCGAGGATGCGCAGGCAGTCGCGCGGGTTGAGCGTGTCGACGCCCTCGAGCGGAGTGCCGTCGAAGGGCAGCAGGAAGTTGACCGGGATCGAGTCGACACCCTTCGCGCGCAGGTCGAAGGCCAGCTCGACCAGCTGCTCGTGGGTCTCGCCCATGCCGGCGATGAAGCCCGAGCACGCGGACAGGCCGGCGCCGTGGGCCTGGCTGACGGTGTGCTCGCGGTCGGCGTAGGTGTGCGTGGTGCAGATCTCCTCGTAGTGGCTCTCGGCCGTGTTGAGGTTGTGGTTGTAGGCGTCCGCGCCGCTCGCGCACAGCGACTCGGCCTGGCCGTCCTTCAGTGCGCCCAGGCATGCGCAGACCTCGACGCCAGGCGTGTCCGACTTGATGGCCTCGATGATGTCGGTGACCTTGCCGACCTCGCGGTTGCTCGGGCCCGTTCCGCTCGCGACCAGGCAGACGCGCGAGGCGCCTGCCGCGATGCCTGCCTTGGCCGCGGTGACGGCCTCGTCGGTGTTCAGCCACGTGTAGCGCAGGATGCCGGCCGTGGAGTTGAGGCGCTGCGAGCAGTAGAAGCAGTCCTCCGGGCACAGGCCGCTCTTGAGGTTGACCAGGTAGTTGACCTTGACCTTGTTGCCGAAGTGGTGGAAGCGCAGGCGGGAGGAGGCGGCGACGACCTCCATGAGCTGGGCGTCCGGGGCGCGCAGAACGGCGAGAGCGTCGGCGGCGGAGACCTGGTTGCCCGCCAAGACGTGGTCGGCGAGTTCGTGCCAGCGTGGGGCGACGGGCTGCGGGGTGGCGGACTCGATATTGGCGGCCATGATTTCCTCCTGAACGACGTTCATTGAACGGTGTTCAAGGTAGCGGGGCGGGCCCGTCTTGTACAGCGTTCAGGCGCGGGGGTGCCCGGTCGGTAGGATCGGCGATCGTGGCCCTTTCCCAGACGTCGGTCGTCGATACCGCCCTTGAGCTCCTGCGCGAATCCGGGCTCGCGGGCATGTCGATGCGCACGCTCGCGACGCGGATCGGCGTCCAGCCCAGCGCCCTGTATTGGCACGTCCCGTCCAAGCAGGCGCTGCTCACCGGCGTCGCCGAGCGCGTGTTGGCCACCGTGCGGCCGGTCGAGGCGGGCGATTCTGCCGCTGCCGAGCTGCGGGCGATCGGCGAGGCGCTGCGTACGGCGGTGACCAGCGTGCCCGACGGCGCGGAGATCGTGGCGCTCGGGCTCGCGGCGGGGGCTGTGAACCCGGTGGCCGACGCCGTCGAGGCGGCCTGCGCGCGGTACGGCGAGGCCGACCGGGCGCCCGGGCTCACCACCGCGCTGACCGGCTACGTGATCGGGCTCGGGCTCGAGGAGCAGACGCACCACAACCTGCGGAGCGCGGACCCCCAGATGGCGGACGTCGACTTTGGCCCGCGTTTCGGGGCCGGGCTCGAGGCTCTACTCGCGGGGGTCTGAGGCGCGGACGAGCGGCCAGGGGCGTCCCGAGTTGGGCGACGGACTGCCGCGGGGGTCGGCGCACGGAATCTGGTACCGCGTGAGGCCACTCAGGTTCTGGGCGTTGTTCCTGGGGCCTAAGCGAAGTCGAGCACCACGTGGATGGAACCGTCGTCCGCGGTCGCCGTGCCCGCTCCGACCTGCGTGAACTCGCCGTCGAGCATCCGCTCGCGCATGCCGGTGTCGGCCAGGAGCGCAGTGAGAACATTCGGAGGCGTGGCCTGGGCCGGAAGGGTGAGAGTGGTGCGGTCTGTGGTCGACACGGCGTCCGGCACGGGTAGGTCGCCGGTCGCCGTACCGCCCGCGGCCAGTTCCCCTGCGCGGTCAAGGGCGTCGGACTCGAGGGCGGGGGAGGTCGTCAGCCGGTCCGCGCCCACGGCGGTCCGCGCCTCGTTGATGCCGGCCACGACCGTGCCGGCGAACGCCTTCTGGTTGATCTCGTCGGGTATCGCGGCGAGGTGGCCGGACTGCTCTTCGGGGGCTGGGTCTCCCGGCGCGGCCGGGGCGGCCGCGAGCCCGAACAGCGCGGCGATCCCTGCCAGGTCCACCGAGAGCGGAGCGGTCGGCCCGAACGAACTCTGCGCTGCGGCGGTGCCGGCGCCCATCGTGAGAAGGAGGGCGGAGGTTCCCGCGACGACGGCGGAACGGATCGGGTGACGCACGTGATGTCCTTTCCTGGGCGGCTGCCGGACCCGGATGGGTCACTGGTGCTCGACTCTAGAGCCGCCGAATCACTTACGCATCATTCGTCACAGGAGTCACATTCGTTACAGTGTGCGGACCGGCACAATGGGGGCCATGAGCACGAGCCATCCGCACCTTCTCAGCCCCCTCGCCGTCGGACCCCTCACTCTGCGCAACCGCCTGGTCATGGGGTCGATGCACACCGGGCTCGAGGACCGTAGCAGGCATCTGCCCGAGCTCACGGCCTACTTCGTCGAGCGTGCCCGCGGCGGCGCTGCGATGCTCGTGACCGGCGGATACGCGCCGAACGTCGAGGGGTGGCTGCTGCCGGCCGGGTCGATCATGGCCTCGCGCCGCATGGCAGACAAGCACCGCACGCTCACCGACGCCGTCCACGCTGAGGGCTCACACATCCTGCTGCAGGTCCTGCATGCCGGGAGGTACGGATACCAGCCGTTCGTGCGCTCGTCGTCGTCGTCAAAGTCCCCCATCAGCCCCTTCCGGGCCCGCGGCCTGTCGGCGCGCGGGGTGGAACGCACGATCGATGACTGGGTGCGCGCGGCGCGCCTGGCCAGGCGGGCGGGTTACGACGGAATCGAGATCATGGGCTCCGAGGGCTACCTCATCAACCAGTTCCTCGCCGCCCGCACCAATCATCGCGACGACGCCTGGGGCGGTACCGCGAGCGCGCGCATGCGCTTCCCCGAGGAGATCGTGCGCCGCGTCCGCGACGAGGTGGGTGCCGATTTCCTGCTGCAGTACCGCATCAGCCTGCTCGACCTCGTCGACGGCGGCCAGACCTGGGAGGAGACGGCCGAGCTCGCGCAGCGCCTCGAGGCCGCGGGCGTGGACGTGTTCAACACGGGGATCGGCTGGCACGAGGCGCGCATCCCGACCATCGTCACCTCGGTCCCGCGCGGCGCGTTCGTCGACCGCACGGCCCGGCTCAAGGAGACCGTCGGCGTGCCGGTGATCGCCTCCAACCGCATCAACACCCCGGACCTGGCCGAGCAGATCCTCGCCGCCGGGCAGGCCGACCTCGTCTCTATGGCGCGGCCACTGCTCGCCGATCCGGCGTTCATGTCCAAGGTGGCCGAGGGGCGGGCCGACGAGATCAACATCTGCATCGCCTGCAACCAGGCCTGCCTCGACCACACCTTCGCGAACAAGCGCGCCTCCTGCCTGGTCAACCCGCGCGCTGGCCGCGAGACGGAACTGTTGCTCACCGTCGCTCCCGCCCGTCGCCGGGTGGCCGTGGTGGGCGCCGGGCCCGCCGGGCTCGCGTGCGCTGAGGCCGCCGCATCGCGCGGGCTCGCGGTGGAGGTCTTCGAGGCCGAGAACGAACTCGGCGGGCAGTTCCGCTACGCGATGCGCGTGCCCGGCAAGGAGGAGTTCGCCGCGTCGCTGGACTACTTCCGTCGCCGCCTCGAGGTGCTGGAGGTGCCCGTCCACCTGGGCCGCCGCGCCGAGGCCTCCGACCTGGCCGACTTCGACCACGTCGTGGTGGCCACCGGCGTCCGCCCGCGCGTACTCGATCTGCCCGGCGTCGACCACCCCATGGTCATGACCTATCCGCAACTGCTCACCGGTCAGCGCATCCCGGGCCGGCGCGTGGCAGTGATCGGGGCTGGTGGGATCGGCGTGGACGTGTCCGAGTTCCTGCTGGCCGGCGGTCCCGGCATCGCGATCGACGGGCGCGAGCCGCACGGACACTCCACCGATGTCGAGGCATGGAACCGCCGCTGGGGCGTGGTCGACCCCGCGACCGAACGCGCCGGCCTGGGGACCGCGGTGCTCGACGAGCCCGCCCACGAGGTGCACCTTCTGCAGCGCAAGACCTCGAAGATCGGCCGCGGCCTGGGCAAGACCACCGGGTGGGTGCATCGCGCCGAGCTCGACGCCGGCGGCGTGCACAAGTACATCGGCGTGACGTACGTGAAGATCGACGACGACGGGCTGCACATCCTCGATTCGGAGGGCAGACCGAAGCTGATCGGTGTCGACTCGGTCGTGGTGTGCGCCGGGCAGGAGTCGGTCCGCGATCTCGCCGATGAGCTATCCGGTGAGCCGGGTCGTTCCCGTGCCGAGGGCGGCGCCCGGGCTGTGCCGCGGGTGCACGTGATCGGCGGGGCCGATGTGGCCGCCGAGTTGGACGCCAAGCGGGCCATCAAGCAGGGCGTCGAACTCGCCGCGACCCTCTAGGAATGCCTCTAAGTTCGCCAAGCGTGCGCATCCCCGCCCGGTTGCAAGACAGCGACTCCCGGCTGCCAGACAAATGAGGCGATTTCCGGGCGCTGAATCGCACCAGATGTCTTGCAGATCGGCGGCGATGTCTTGCAACCGGGGGCGGAGGGCCCGGGCGGAGGGCGCCTTGCAACCCGGGGCGGAGGGCCCGGGCGGAGGGCGCCTTGCAACCCGCGGGGGAGGGCCCCGGGGCGGAGGGCCTGGGGACGATGAGCCGGCGGGGCTCAGGCGGCGGGAGGGTCAGCTGGGGGCCCCGGCGCCTTCCCGGTCGGCCCGCACCTCGCGGCGACGGTCGACGATGCTGAACGCCAGCGCCCCCGCGGCCAGAGCGGCGATGATCCCGAGCGCCGCGCGGAACGCCAGCAGCCAGTCGCCGTTCGCCGCGACGATCCCGAACAGCACGCCCGGCACGATCGCCGTGCCCACCGCCGTGCCCATGCGCTGGCCCAGCGAGATGATGCTGCCGGCCACGCCTCCGTACGCGGGGTCCACGGCGCGCAGCGTGAGCGTCTGATTGGGCGAGATCGTCATGCCCTGCGCGATGCCGACGAACGCCGCCGGCACCATGAACACCAGATAGTGCAGCGCGCCGGACTCGACGAACCCCGCCAGCACGATGAACGCCACGAGCGCGCAGATGGTGAGCGTGAACCCGGCCACCACCATCCGCCGCCCCAGCCGCAGCACGAACCGCCCCGCGACCTGTGCTGACACAGCCGCACAGATCGAGGCGGGCAGACTGATGAACGCCGAATCGATAGGCGCATAACCCAAATGGAACTGCAGGTAGAGCGGCATGACGATCCACAGGCTCGTGCCGCCCACGAAGTAGATCGACACGATCACCATGCCGTTGCGGAAGCCCGCGTCGCGGAAGATGTCCGGATTGACCAGCGGGGGCCGGCCGATCCGCTCATAGCGACGCTCCCACCAGGCGAACACCCCGAGCAGCGCCAGTCCGGCGGGCACGAGGGCCCAGAGCGCGGGCGGGGTCTCGCGGCCCAGGAACGGCAGCATGATCGTCAACACGGCCACGCCGAGCAGGAGGATGCCGACCGGGTCCAGGTCCAGGCGCTGACGGGCCGGCCTGGTGGCAGGAGCGCGAGCCGTGGTCGAGGCAATCGCGCGATCGGCCGCGAGTGCAGCCGCGTCGTCGTCGTCGTGGTCGTGGTCGTGGTCCTCGTGGCCGTGGTCGCCGCGGCCGTCGTGGTCGTCGTCCAGTCGCGCCGACGCCCCGGCGCGGGCCCGGGACAGTCCGACGTCGCGCGCGGCGTCCTCGCCCGTGGGGGTCGGGATCCGCCGGTCGTCCGGCAGCCACCGGTACCCCAACACCAACGCGAGCACGCCGAGCGGCACGTTGACCAGGAACATCGCGCGCCAACCCAGGTTGTCGCCGAGCGCCTGGATGAGCAGCCCGCCCACCAGCGGTCCCGATGCGGTGGCCACGGACACGGTGGTGGCCATGGTCGCGAACGCCCGAGCCCGGGCCTCCTTGCGGAAGTACTTCTGGATGAGGCCGAACGTCTGCGGGTTGAGCATGCCCGAGCCGACGCCCTGGACCAGGCGGGCGGCGTTGAGCATTTCGATGCCCTGGGCGAACCCCGCGATCACCGCGCCGACGATGAACACGGCGATGCCCGCGAGGAAGATCCGCTTGCGGCCGGTCGCGTCACCGAGCCGCCCCGACGGCACGAGCAGCAGCCCGAACGACAGCGCGTACCCGGACACCACCCACTGCAGGCCACTCGAGTCCGCCTGCAGCGAGTCACCGATCACCGGCAGCGCCACGTTGATCACCGACAGCGCGATCAGCGCCATGAACAGCGGCACCATGAGCGTGACGAGGATCCGCGCGGAGCTCACCGCGGGCTGGCCCGCGGGCGACGTCGGGCGCCGGTCGGCGGGGGTCGGAGGCGGATCGGTCACGCCCGCGATGGTAGCCGCGCGGGTCACGGAGAGGCCCCGGGAACGACGACGACGAGGTGCGCACGTGCCCGGCCGGCGAACCGGTCGCGGCCCACCGGACACGTCAGTAGCGTCGGGTCATGGCTGATATCACCCGCACTGCAGAAGCCGATTCGATCACCAAGGCCGATCTCGCCGAGCTGGGGAACGTCACCGGCCCGGCCGTGTCGATCTACATGCCCACCGCCCGCGGGGGTGCCGAAGTCCGCGAGAACCCAATCCGCGCCAAGGCCCTGATCAAGGACGCCGAGGCCGGTCTCAAGGCCAACGGCGCGAGCGAGGAGGCGGCCGCCGAGATCCTCGGTCCGCTGGTCGCCCTGCTCGAGGACGACGAGTTCTGGCGCTACCTCGCCGACGGACTGGCGATGTACGCCGCCGAGGGATTCTGGCGGGCGTACCGGCTGACCATCGACTTCCCCGAGGTGGCGTACGTGAGCGACCGGCTGGCCGTGCTCCCGGTGGTGTCCGCGGGGATGCACCAGGACGACTTCCTGCTGCTCGCGCTGAGCCAGAACAAGGTCCGCCTGTTCGAGGCGACCTTCGCCACCATGCGCGAGATCGACCTCGGGTCCATCCCCGCCTCGATCGAGGACATCAGCGGCGAGACCACCCCGCCCCCACATCAGCAGCAGCACTTCGGCGCCGGCGGTGGGGGCGTCATGCACAGTCACGGCACCGGCGCCGAGGTCGGGGGCGTGCAGCTCGACAAGTTCCTGCGGCAGGTCGCGCAGGGGCTCGGGGAGGTGCTGGAACCGAACGACCGCCGGCCCGTCGTGGTGGCGGCGGTGGCCGAGTACCTGCCGACGCTGCGCGAACACCTGACCTACCCGCACCTGCTCGGCGAGGCGGTGGCCGGCAACCCGGACACCTCTCGGCCGGATGAGCTGCACGAACGGGCCTGGGCGATCGTCCACCCGGCGTTGCGGGCGCGGTCCGAGGCCGACGCGGAGCGGTTCGGTGACGCGATCGGGGCCGGGCGCGCCCTCGCCGGCGGCGGCTCGGACATCCTGCACGCGGCCCGCGACGGCCGGGTCGACACCCTGCTGCTCACGCGCCGCCGCTGCACCGCGGACCACGCACCCGACGACCTGGATTCGGCGGTCGGCCAGGTGCTGGCGACGTCCGGCACGGTGCTCGTGGTGGACACGCTGCCCAAGGACGTGGCGGAGGGCGCGATCCTGCGGTTCTGACGCGCGTGCACAGGCTCCGCCTAGCTCCGATGTGTAGCCTCGGCGGACCGATGCACCCATCAACGTCAGGAGATCGTGTGCTCAAGCAGAAATGGCGGCTGGCAGTGGCCGCGGCGGGGTCCGTGCTCATCGTGGCGGGCTGCAGTGCGCCCGGCGACGGCGACACCGCACAGCCCGAACCGCAGGCCGCGACCGAGCAGGCCGCCCAGGACCAGGGCGAGGGCGCCAATGGCAGTGCCGCGCAGGGCCAGGGCCCGGACACCAGCAACATCCCGGACCCGGTGGCTGTGGTCAACGGCGAAGAGATCACCAAGGCCGAGTTCGTCTCGGTGCTTCAGGGCCAGTACCAGCAGATGTCGATGCAGGCACAGATGTCCGGCCAGCCGGTCGACGAGGAGCAGATCAAGCAGCTGTCCATCGAGGGGCTCGTCGGCAGCGCGCTGCTCGAGCAGGAGGCCGCCCACCGCGGCATCGAGGTCTCGGACGAGGAGAAGGACGCCTCGCTCCAAGAGTTTGCAGACACCAACCAGGTGAGCACGGACGAGTTCGTGGCCAAGATGGGCGAGCAGGGGATGGACCGTGCCGGCGTGATGGACCAGATCGCAAAGCAGCTGCGGGTGGAGAAGCTCATCACGGAGGAGTACGGCGAGTTCTCCCCGAGTGACGACGAGGTCCAGGCCGCCTACGACCAGGTGGTGCAGCAGCAGTCAATGATGGGCGGCGCCGAGGGTGGCGCCGGCGCCCAGCAGCTCCCACCGCTGGAACAGGTCCGCCCGCAGGTCGAAGAGCAGCTCAGGGCCGAGAAGCAGGCCGAGCAGATGCAGACCATGTCCGACGGACTGCGCGAGGGCGCGGACGTGACCGTGAACCTGTAGAAGGCGCTGCCGGGGCTATTCCGGGGTGCCGCCGCTGGGGCGCCACACCGGTTGGCGCAGATGCCTGCCCTACACGGTGACGTCCGTGTAGGGCAGCTGCGCTGACACCCACGGGAACACGACTTCCATGAGCAGTAGGGCAAGTGCTGCGAGGAATACGATCAGCAGCACGATCTTGACCGGCTTCGGACCGGGCAGCGATCGCCACAGGTAGACGTACATCTAGCGCTCCTCCAATGCGGCGGGCCGGGCGTCGCCCGACTTCGGGATGGTCTCGACGAGGGCGGCGTGGACGATCAGACGCTCCGCGTTGGAGAACTGCGGATGGCACGTGGTGAGGGTGAGCAGTCGTTCGGCCGTGGCCCTGACAGGGTCGTCGTCGTTCTCTTCTCCCCACGCGGTGCCCGGGACGGGGCTGATCACCTCGATCGCCTCCGGCGTGGTGATGTGGCGCCCCTGCACGTGGGAGTAGTCGCCGGCGGTGACCCGCGCGGCCTGCTCAGGCGTGAGGCAGCGCTCGGCCGCGGCCCGGCGCTGCGGCCCGGCGGCGTCGACGGGGAGCAATCGGTACGTCATCCACTGCGACGCGGTCTCCACCACCACGGCATCGCAGGAGTGCAATTGATCGAGATGCTGGAACACCGCTCCGGAGCCGTTGCGGTGGCCGGCGAGGGCGAAGTTTCCGCGCTCGCCCGGCATCTGGGTGTCCACGTAATGGCCGGGCCCGGTGCGCAGATCCTCATTACGGGTGCCCTCGAGCACGGTAAAGGCGGCGTCCTCGCCGAGGGCCGGAAAATGGACACGGGCGAACGCCTGACCGAGTGGGGGAGCGGTCGGCGGGACGGGCTCGGTGCTCGCCGCCGGTGTGGCCTCGTTCCAGCTGTCCTCGAGTTGCGCGGTCGCCTCGTCCTGCAGGCGACCGGAGGCGAGGTTGGTCCAGAACGCCTCGTAGATCACGAAGAGCAGCAGGAGTGCCCCGACGGTGAGGAGGAGTTCGCCGGCGATCTGTCCGGCGCCGGGCCTGTGGCGGGTCTGCGCCGGCGGCGGCTCGGCCGGATCCGGTAGGCGGGCCGGCGCCACGGGATCGGTCACAGGCTCGCTCCCTTCGACTGGCGCGCTCGGTCGTGAGCGTCGCGGATGAATGGTCTCATGACGCGCCCCGGCCCACGGTGCAGCGTGGGCTGCGCCGTGGGCCGGGGCGTTGATAGGCGATCTGGGTCCTAGAAGGACAGGTCGGACGAGCTCACGGTGGAACTGCCCAGGTCGCCCCCGAGCAGGTCGTACAGGAAGATCGACAGTCGGCCGAGCAGGTCGATCCCGGCGGAGCCGGTGGTCTGGACGTCCTCGATGACGCTGCCGAGCGGGATGCTGAACATGGGTTCTCCTTGTAGTTTCTTACGAGATTGTGGGAGGGGCGCCGATATCCCGACGCGGTGTGCACTTATCCGGTGTCGGCAAGTGCACACCGCGTCGGGATTGTCACTTGGCGGACTACTCGGCCGCCTGGTCCCTGCGGTTACGCAGCATGAGCAGTGCGCCGCCAGCGATCAGCACGAGTGCTGCACCGCCGAGCCAGGCGACGTTCGCGCCCGTCACGGCCAGCGCCGACTCGCTCGACTTCCCTGCCTTGTCCGGCCGCGCGGGAGCCGGCTTGCCCGGTGCTCCGTTGTGGCCGGACTCGCCTGCCACGATCGGCCGCTGTGGGTCGACCGGGCGGTCCGGCCTCTGCGGTGAGGTCTGCCCCGGCTTCGACGGATCACCCGTCGACGTTCCCGAGGAACCACCCGGGTCCGGTGACGACCCGTTCGACGATCCGCCGTCGAAGGGCGGCAGCGGGATCGGGATCGGGATGATGATCAGACCATTGCTGCTGGTCTCGTTCTCCAGCTCGAGGGTCACCGGATCGTCGCCGGTGAGGGTGACCACGACGCCGGTGGGCTCGCCGTCGATCTCGCCGGTCTCGGCGTTGCCGCCGGTGACGCTCCAGGTGACGTCGCCCCAGTTGACGTTGCCCACGTCGGTGTGGGCGCCGGTCTCGATGAACGCGATCTCGGTGTCTCGCGGGAACTGCACGCGCCCGTCGATGATCGTCGCGTCACACTCGGCAGTCGGCGTCATTCCACCATTCGGCGTCACGTCGAGGATGCAGGAACGATCCTCATCGTCAACGTCCGTCCAGGTAGCGGTCACCTGGAAGGTCGTCGACTCGTGGTCGGTCACCTGGCCGCCCTTCGGACCGGTGACGATCTTGTCGATCTCCACCTCCGTAGTCGGGATCGGGCGGTTGCGGATCTCGACCTCGGCGCGCTCGCCGGGGACGATCTCGACCGTGTTCCGGTCGCCGGGCTCGCCTGCGTCAGCGGTGACGTAGTAGAACGGCCGTGCCCAGTCGAGGCCGTCCAGCGGCTCGGGATCGACCTCGGAGAAGGTGACCACGGTGCCGCGGGGCAGCACGTCGCCGGAGTTCCAGCTCCAGTCGTTCGCGGCATTGAGGGTGATGCGATCACCCACGGCCGGGAAGTCGGTACCGGCGGGCAGCGCGGGATCGATCCCGTCGATCTGGACCTCGAACTCAGCGCCATCGGGAAGGTCGGCTTCTGTCGCGGGGACAGGAGTGTCGCCGTCGAAGATAAACTTCTCGAAACCGACTGAGCCGAACTGCCACGTGGCCTCGTTGGTGAGGGTGATCAGGCGGCCGTCGGTTGGGTCGTCGGAGACGATGCCGGTGGCGGTGCCGCCGGGGTTGTTGATCAACCACGACTCCCCTGAGGGGTCAGTGCCCCACGAGATGTCGCCCCACTCGACGCCGGCGATCTCAGGCAGGCCCACCTCGGTGAAGGTCACTTCGGTGCCGACCGGGAGGTCGACCCCGAGCGGGGTGGACTCACCCGGGGTAACGGTGAGCCGCTCGGTGCGGTAGTCGGTGCCGTCCTTCCAGCGTGCTTCGACCGTGAACTCCGCGTCGCTCGCGGCTTCGGCGGCCTCGCCGCTGATCTGCTTGGTTAGTCGCAGGGTGCCGTCGTTGGTGTCGACGTAGTTGGTCACGGTGACCGCGCCGGTGTCCTTGCCGATGGTGACCACGGCCTGGCCGTCGTCACCGATCGTCACCGATCCCGAGTAGGAGGGCGATCCCCAGGCGATACCGCTTCCGTCTTCTGGAACGGTCTCGGTCAGGATGACCTCAGTGCCGCCGGGCAGCTTCTCCCCGAACTCGATGGAGGTGCCGTTGGTCGGCAGCTGCAGCGTCTTGGACTGCTCGATTCCGTCGGCGTTGGCCCAGGTGGCCACCACATCCACGAACTCCGGGACAGCCGGATTGAACGCTTCGGGACCGCGCATGTCCTTGGACAACATGAAGGTGCCCTCGGTGATGGAGGCCTCGTTGGTCACGGAGACGGCGTTCGCCGCGGGGTCCTTGCCGATGACGAGGGTCTCCGGCACGATGACCGGCTTGGCCCAGGTGATGCGGTCGGTATTTGCCGGCTGCACCTCGGAGAACGTCACCGTGGTGCCGATCGGCAGGTCGCCAAGGTTGTAGTGCTGACCGTCGCGCAGGGTGAACTGGCGCAGCTCGGTGCCCTCGCCCGCCACGCCGGTGTCAATGTCGGCCTGGATCACAAACCGCTCGTTACCGGTCAACTCTGATTTGGCGTCGCCGGTGACGGTCTTGGTCACGGTAGCGGTGCCGTGATGGGCCCGGTTTTCCAGCTCGACTCCGACGTTTGTCTTCGGCTGGACTGCGACGATCGCCTGTGTGCCATCAGCGTGGAGCGTGATGCCCGGGCCGGGCTTGAACACGCCCGGCTCAAAGTAAACGCCGTTGCCAGAGGGGAGCTTGATCTCGGACAGGCGAATCTGCCAGCCGGTGCCACGCGGGTTCAAGCCACTGACCGCGGTACCGTCGGCCTTCACCTCGACCTCATAGGTGGACTCGGCGGTACCCGTCGCCGGATCCACGCCGGGCGCGAACTCCTCGACGAGCACGGTGAACACCGTGTTTTTGTCATCGAACTCCTCAGAGAACGCGTGAATCGACTTCTCCAACGAGAACGAACCGCGGGAGACGCCCTGGCCGGTTCCACCGCCGCCAGAGGACTGCCGAGTGCTGCTGGTCAGATCCTTACCGTTGTACGCAAGGGTGTTCTCGTAGACCGTGCCACGCTGGTCAAGCCCACCACTGCTGGTGCAGAGCGTGTAGTCGATGAAGTAGTTGATCTCGCGGCTGTAGTCCCCCTCGTCCCGGGGCAGGGTGAAGGACACGCCGCCGTCGATCAGCTCGACATCGGCGGCCTCGGTGAGATCACGCTCGGGGTTGATGTCGCCGTCGCTCTTGAAGTCCCGGGCGATCACGCTGAGGTTGAGGTTCTCCTTGAGGTCGTCGCCGACCTCGCAGACAGCCATGGTGTCGGAGAACGTGTCGTTGATGACGGCCGGCTTGGTGACGTTCTCGAGGTGGTGGCCGGGGATCCTCACCTGCCAGTCGATGGTCGATCCGACAGGCTGTTGCTCCCCGGCCACCGTCGTCGGCTCGAGGTTGACCTGACCGCTCTTCGAGCTAGTGAACCCGGGGGGCCGCAGCTCCCAGGCGACGTCTTCGCCGTTCACCGTGGCCTCGTTGCGGAGCAGGTCTCCGCTATCCGGGACGTCCTGCTCAGTGGTGACGCAGCTGGCGAATTTGACGTAGTAATACTGCTCGGGGTCGAACGCAGAGATGTCCTTCGGGGAAAAATCAATCGTGAACTGCGTGTCGCCCGGATCAGCGGTGTTGGAGAGGGTGAACTGATCGGTCACATCGACATGGGTCGGACCCGAGCCGGAGGGGCCGGGCAGGTAATCGGAGCGGGCGATGGCCACCTTCAGCCCGTCCTCGCACACGGCGTGCTCGCCGATGAAATCCTCGTCGATGGTCACCGCGTGACCGTCGCTCGCGGCGATGAACGAGCCCGGGACCGTGATGGTCCAGTTGACGCTGCGATTGCGGTCGCCGGTGTTGATCCAGCCTTCCTTCCACGGAAGGGTCTCCGGTCGCCAGCCCTGCTCGACGCCTGGGGCCGACACGGTGGTGTCGCCAATGGTCACGGAGTTGTTGTAGATGACCGGTTCGCCGTCGGGCTCAGAGAGGTCCGGCTCACCACTGACCGTGCACGTGGTGTACTCGATGCGGTAGAGCTGGTCCGCCTGGAAAGCTCCGTCGTTGGCGATCTCGATAGCGATCGGCGTTCCGGCGCCGCCGGACTGGGTGACGGTGACTCCGCCGGGAACCGGCTGAAGGCTGCCTGGCCGTCCCGACTGCAGGACCGGGTTGAGGCGTGGCGCCTCGCACAGCTGCATGGTGTCGGAAAGGTCGTCACTCAAAGTGGCAGTGCCGTTGCCCTCGGCGTCCAGAGCGATCAGGTCGCTGCCGGGAATGTCGATGGTCCAGCGGACCGCAGCCTTGTCGGGCTGCAGCTTGCCGCTCTTGACGGCCGAGCCCAGGTCATTGCCGTCGGAGATCCCACCACCGCCGGGGAGACGCCCGCCAGCGGTCAATGTGTTGTTGATAGTGAACGTGACTTCGTCGGCAGTCGTGTACTTGACTGCCTTGGAGTAAACGTAGAAAGACCCATGGACTTCCTCTGGACGCTCGGTAACCGCGTCAGAGAGGGCGCAGGTCATCACGTTTTCCGGGACGCTGACCTCGCAGGTGCCCCAGATCTCGCCTTCCGCGCCTACGAGGCTGAAGTCGATAGTGTCCGTAAGTTTGAGCTCGTCCGGGAAGCGGATAGTGAATTCGTCACCGGGCTTCGGGTTGGCGCTTCGCGCGTCCCAGGTGCCGTGCACCTCGACGGAGTCGCCGACCTCGATCTGCTCATCCGAGCTGCCGTCCTCGACGAGGATCTCCGTGATCTCGACCTTGATGCCCGGGTTGAGTGCGTAGGTTTCAATGCCCTCGTCGGCGGCCTGCGGCGCCTGCCGGGCGTTGTTTGCATCTGCGACCGCTGCCGGCGCGAAGGTTGACGGCCGCGCGGGCGCTTGGGTCGAGCTGACCCCGGTGCGTGCGCTCGTGCTGGCAGTCGAGGTTGTCGTCGTCGCCTTATTCGAGGCGGTAGGCGTCGCCGTCGACGTCGCGGTAGGCGCGGCGGTGGTCGGCTCCTCTGCTGATGCCGCCCAGGGGAACGTCAGCGACGTCGCGATGAGGACCAGCACGGCCAACATCACGGGTATCGAGAACCATCGAACCACCCCCTCTCCGCCACGATGCAGCAGAAAACGATCACGCATTGGGGGTCCTTTCCTGGCACCGACCGCTCTAGGGCACGTCAGAACAGCCCGCCGCTGACCCGCCCACGGGGGTGGGCGGCGATGCCAGGGGAGGGTCAGGATCCGTGACGAACAAGGAGCCGGGGTGCCGAACTGTCGACATCTTCGATGACGCTGTACCTCGTTGGGTTCAGCGATCACACAGTCGGAGTTTAAGTAAGGAAAACGGCAAACTGCGTGGTCAGAGGCTTTTCACCCGGGTGAACCCACAGCGGATCGGGGTCTGAACCCGGCCTGCGGACAGCCGGATCACAGAATGCCGAGGAGTCGGCCCCGGGCCACGGCATCTGATCGCGTCGTCACAGCCAGCTTGCGATAGACCGATCTGAGTTGGGACTTGACGGTGTTGATGCTGACGAACTCCTCGGCGGCGATCTCCCGGTTGGTTGCGCCGGAGGCCAGTGCACGCAAGACCTGGATTTCGCGGTCGGTCAATGCATCTGGCACGGCCGCGGTGGTCGCATCGGTGTGACCGCTCAGATCAGGGGTGCTGGCGCCGTCGATGAAACTCAACCGACCGAACTCCGAGGTGAGCCTGTCGGGATCGACGGGAAGGGCGGGGCCGAGGACCGCGAGTCTGCGGAGAACGGCGCCGGGCAGCGCGGTGAATGGGCGCCGGAGCCCGGTGACCCGGCGGGTGGAGGTGGCTCTCGACAGATACTGCCGTGCCTGGTCGTGGTCTCCGATGGACAGCATGGCCGCGCCGGCGATCAGCTCGAGGTCGATCGCATCCCGTGGGGTGACACGGTGGTTCTTCATCGCCATCTCCGCCAGGGCAAGCGCGGCAGTCGGGTCGTCTTCCAACAGCAAGAGGCGTGCGCGTACCGGGGCGGTCAGCGGATGAGACGAGTCGGCGACCAGCTCCCGCGCCTTGTCCGGGCGACCACACGCGAGCTGAAGCTCCGCTCGGACGGAGTCGAGGAGCGGACCCACGACCGCGCCGTTGTCGGTGAGGGAGGCGAATCTCAGCATTTCCTTCTCGAGGAATCGCAGACTGTTGGCGGGGGTTCCCTTGACCAGGGACAGCTGCCCCCAGGCGTAGAGGATGAATCCCCAGAACTCCTCCCGATCCGCGGGGCGGTCGAGGTCGAAGAAGATGGTCATCGCTGCGTCGGTGTCCAAGTCCTCGAGTGCCACTAACGCTGCAGCCACGTCGCCCGCCGAGCGCACGAGCGCTTCGGTGTCGGCGGGCAGCGAAGGGCGTCTACGCTCCTCAGCCAGCCACGCGCGGGCCTCGTGGAGGTCGCCCAACAGCACGTTGACGAGCGCGAGCTTGCCCGCCGCGTCGCGGAGGATGAAGGGTTCGACCGCCGTGCGGAACGCCCGCAGTAGCGCGGCGACCGCGTCATCGAACCGACCGTTCAGCAGATAGCTGATGCCAATATGCACAAAGGCGAAGCCCTCGGTGTCGCGCTCCTCCTCCGACAGTTCATCGAGATTCAACGGCGGTGCGAGGGCGAACGGATCACACAGGGCCGCAGACTCGTCGAACCGGCCGTGTACCCGGAGATCGATCGCGTGGAACAGTGCGTCGACCTGTTTCGCATGGTGCTCGTCGGACCCGGGCGGGGCGACCGCGGCGGCGACGGGGGCCGGGCCCGGTACGTCCCGGGGAGCGGCAAACCGATGGTGCATCGAGCGGAGGCGTCTGAGAAGTGCGTCGCTGGCGACGAACTCCTCGGGAAGCTTGGCGAGCACCTGATGGGCCATGGTGATGGGGTAGTCCCGCGTATAGAGGACCTCAAAATGTTCCCGGATGATGTCGGCCGCCCGCGGCCAGTCCCGGATCTCCTCCGCCGCGAGCAGCGCGTCGTGCGGCCTGTCCAGGCTCAGCCAGAGCGCGATGAGGCCGCGCTGGGCCTCGTCGAGGAGTCCTGGGAGCTCTCGCGCGGCGAGGCGTAGGAGGGCGGAGCGGACCGGATGGGAATATCGTCGCTCGCGGGCCGAGGGCGGTCCGGAGATCCGCGCCATTCCGCTGCGATCCACCTCGGCGAGAAATGCGGACGCCCCGGAGGCGGGGTGCGCGAAAGCCGCTGCGTTATCAGCGGTGAGCGGATCGGCTGCGGCGGACAGGAGCAGGGCGCCACGGCGAGCGGACAGCCGCGCATCCCGACTGAGTACACGGTTGACCTCCCGGTCGATCGCCGCGGCGACGAACTCCTCGAGGTGCACGGGCTCACTCAGCTCGGCAGCAGGAACCGTACGGCACGCCGCCCAGATCAGCGCCGGCAGTCCCTCGGTCACCCGGTGGATGATCTCGGGGGTTCTGATGCCCGTGTCCGCTCCGGACAAGCGGAGTAGTTCGGCCACGTCATCGGGCTCGAAACGCAGCGAATCGGAGCGGATGAGCCGCTGGTCGAAGTGCCGGTCGATCCACTCGGGCCAGGCGCCCTCGACCCGGGTCACGGCGATGATACGAAGGCCGGCGTCCGGGGCGACGGCCAGAAGGTCGTCGACGCACGTCACCGCGTCCTCGACCAGGTGCAGATCGTCCAGCACCAGAAGAACCGGCCTGGTCTGCGCGGACACCGTGTCGAGAAGGGAGGCGAACGCGTTGCGGGATGCATCGACGTCGGAGCTTCCGGCCTCCGCGTCGCCGCCCGTGGCCGAGCGGCCGCGGAGCATGGCGTCGAGCCGCCCCCAGTATTCCTCCTGGGAAATATCGGGGGAGGGATCGATCAGATGAGCCACCGCAGTCGGCCCGGAGGGCCGTTGCGTGGCGAGGTGAGACCTCAGGAGGGTGCTCGCGCAGTCGAAGCGACCGGCGTGGATCACGACGAGCCTCTCCTCGCCGCCGAGAAGAGACAGTGCATGCCGGTGGATGACCTGCGCAGGGCGTGACAGCGAGGTGAACGACGGCGAATCTCGGCCGCTCCCGCCGACCGCCGCGCCGGTGGGTGTCGCGTCTGGCAGGACGAACGTACGGATCGGGTCGGATGCGGCATCACGTGCGGGGGCCCTCGGCTCTGACTCCACCCGCGTATCACTTCCTAATCTCGAGCACATCATGCTGGTCATCACAAAATGAGTATCATCTCAGATTAACGGAAATTACTTGTCGTCGTCATCGGCGCCGACCGTAGTGATCATCCACCGGTGTCGCCGCCGCGTTACACCGCACGAAGTGGAGCAAGTCGCAGCCAGCCGCGGCCCGGGCATGATGAGATCTGCCCATGCGGACTGTGCGGCGGGCTCTGGCGGCGACTGTGGCGATGGCGACGAGCGTGGCTGTACTCCACGCGCCGGCGGCCGGAGCGCAGGCGGCGTCACCACCCGGACTCGGACCCGTCGGCACGGCCACCGTCCACGGTGACGCCGCGTCCACCGACACGCTGCCCGGCCGGGGACCCGGCGTGAACCCGGCGATCACCTCGTCGCTCACCGGCGCGACCTGCTCGACCGTGTTCATCGGATCCGACGGCATGCCGGTCGCCCTGTGCACCTCGTACGTGGGCATGAATCCGCCCACCCCGTTGGCGCCGACGGTCAAGCTCTTCCACCCGGACACGGCCGACGTACTGACGGAGGTGCAGCTCGCCAAGGGCGCTCTGCTGGGCGGGGTGTACGGCTACCTCGATGACCGCGACCGGGTGGTGGTGGCCGACGGCAACCGCCGGCTGCTCGCCGTAGGGCATGAACGCACCGCCGAGGGGCCTTGGCGGATGACGGTCGAGGTTCTGGCCGATCTGTCGCCGGCCGTGCCGGAGGGTGACGCGATCACCGGCCTCATGCCCGCGTTCGACGGGCGCGTGTGGTTCGCCACGTCGAACGGGGTGGTGGGCACCGTGCGACCGGCCGGCGCCGGCCCCGAGGGTGGGGATGGAAACCATGACGACGACGACAACGACCCGGGACTGCGATTCCTCGCACTCCCCGCGGGCGAGCGGATCACCAACGGACTGACGATCCGCCCCGGTGGCGCGTCGGTGATCACCACCCGGG
Organism: Dietzia sp. NPDC055340; assembly: GCF_053645335.1. NCBI lineage: Bacteria > Bacillati > Actinomycetota > Actinomycetes > Mycobacteriales > Dietziaceae > Dietzia > Dietzia sp. NPDC055340. Next base: position 39,730 of record NZ_JBSHML010000001.1, read on the forward strand.
CGCTCTACGAGATCGATTCCGAGGCGGACGGGACGCCGGTCGTGCGCTGGCGGCACGGCTACGAGGTGGAGTCGGGTCGAAAGCCGGGCCTGCTCGCGTACGGATCGGGCACCACGCCCACCTACTTCGGGCCGGGGGACGGACTGATCGCGATCACCGACGATTCCGAGCACCCGGCCCTGCTCGTGTTGCGTCAGGCAGACGGATCCGAGGTGTGCCGGATGCCGGCGTTCGCCACGACGCTCGACCCGTCCACGGCGGCTGCGGACAGCGTGCTGATCGAGGGGCCCGCGGCCACCGAGAACTCGATCATCGCGTTCGGTGATGCGTTGGTGCTGGTCAACACCTATGGATTCGAGTACCCGCCGTTCGCGGTGGACGGGCCGGCGGTGCCGCCGTCTGCCCCGTACACCGGCGGCATGACCCGCATCGATGTGGATGTGAACGGGTCAGGCGCGGACGGGGCCTGCTCGCGCGCCTGGACCTCACTGTCCCGGACGGCCTCGTTGCCCAAGCTCACCACCGGTGACGGGCAGATTCACGCTATGGCCTACGGCCCGGCCGCGGCGGGTGCCCCACTCGGTTCTCTGCCAGACGTGCTTCCGGGCCAGGAACTGCTCGATCTGGGGCTGGCGCAGAAGGTCGGACCGGTGTTCGCCACCTCGACGGATGTCGAGACCGGCCGGGAGGTCATGCGTACCTTCGTGGGCCATGCCCCGCTGGACGAGCCTATGGAGCTCACCGGCACACTGGCCGCCCGTGGCGACGCACCTGGCGTGATGTGGCAGCCCACCCTGACCCGCATGCTCCGCATCGGCCCCGCCTGACCGCCCAGCTTGAGCACCCGGCCCGATCACCCGGCCGGGCTCGAGATCGGTCGCCAACCTGCAGGCATCGGCCGAGTGGGGGCCTGCTCAATCGCGACGGGATTTCACGAATCGCGATCGGATTCCACGAAACACGGCCGATCTGGGTGGCGACGCCCGCTTCGAGATCGTCCTCGCCGAACACCCAGCGAGTTGCGCGCCCTCGTGGACCGATTTCCTTCAGCGAACGCGACCCTGCGGGCGTCCCAGGAGGACCAATCAGGGCGCTTAGCCCCTCGGATAGCACGACACCTATCCGATCGCGCGCCACCTGGCGGATCTCATAGGCGGCGTTTGATCCGAGAGGTGTCCTGAGGGGCAGACCGCGCGGCAGCTCCGGAGCCGAGGAATGCGGCTCACGAAATTCGCCGGTCGGCGCCGCCGTCAGTCGGCCGGACGAATCACCGCGACAGCGCAGGGCGCGGTCTGCAGCAGGCGCCGGCTGACCGAGCCGAGCAGGAGCCCGGCAAAACCGCCGTGACCGCGCGATCCCGTGACCAGCAGCGACGAGCCGTCGGCCTCGTCGGCAATGGTGGTGGCGGGATCCCCCACCACCAGGATCAGCTCGAGCGAGACCCCGGGATGCCGCGCCTCGTGCGGGGCGAGGGCGCTCAGGACCTGCTCCTCGTCCTCGGCGAGCACGCTCTCGGCCAGCGTGTCGAGGTCGAACAGCGACGCCCCCGGCAGCTTGGGGACCTCCACCGAGTGCACGGCCCGCACGCTCGTGCCGCGCCGCTGTGCCTCGGCGAACGCGAACGCCGCGGCCGGGTCATTGGCCTTCGAGCCGTCGGCGGCCAGCACGACCGGGCCGCTGCCGGGACTCTCCGGCGTCCGCGGCGTGATCACGATGACCGGACAGGTCGCATGCTCCACTACACCTGCGGAGGTGGAGCCCATCGCGAAGTCCTCGCGCGCGGTGAGCCCGCGGCTGCCCACGATGATCGCCGACGCACCCCGGCCGGCTTCGATGAGCGCGCCCACGGGACTGTCCGCGATCACGCGGAACGACGCCTGCACGCCTGCGGTGAGCTCGGCGAGCTGGTCGCGCATCGCCCCCTCGACGTTCGCGCGGGCCGTCTCGTCGAACGCCACCACGCGTCCGACAGCCCGGTCGGCGGAGATCACGTTCAGCGCCACATCGTGGTCGCGGGCCCACTCAGCCGCCCACGCGACGGCCCTCCGGGCGTCTCGTGAGCCGTCGTAGCCGCACACCACCGGCCCCGCGGTGGCCTGCGGTGTTGTGTAGTCAGCGGTCTCCGACATGGCGTCCTCCTGCAGTGGCTTCGGTCGCGGGCCAGCCTAGTCGGCGCCCACGGCGCGGGGAGGGGCGACGACGACAACGACCGCCCACTTCGACACCGCCACCGGGCACAGTACGTCCGCGAGAAGATCGTAGAAGCGATTCTCTCCAATTCTGGACTAATTCCAGATTGCCGACTAGGCTGGTGGCCATGACGACAGCGATGGAAGGTCCGGAGCAGCTGCTCCGCAACGCCGGGTTGAGGGTCACCTCTCCGCGGCTGGCTGTCCTCGTCGTCGTCGGCACCAACCCCCACATCGCGGCGGAGGACGTCGCCACCCACGTCCGCGAGCGGCTCGGCGCCGTGTCCACCCAGACCGTCTACGACGCATTGCGGGTCTGTACCGACGCCGGGCTGATGCGCCGAATCGAGCCCGCCGGATCTCCGGCGCGCTACGAGCGGCGCACGGGCGACAATCACCACCACCTCGTCTGCCGCCGGTGCGGCCGCATCGAGGACGTCGACTGCGCGGTCGGGCACGCCCCGTGCCTGACGGCGGACGACGATCACGGCTTCCAGATAGATGAAGCCGAGGTCAATTACTGGGGCATATGTCCCGAATGTCGGGCGAGCGAGGCCCTTCTCGTCGCAGACTGAGACACAGACCACATCCCAGGCGTCACAGGCTGGGACCCCCGACCACCTCACCACTCCACCCAACCCATGAGGAGCCACAGACGTGACCACGCACCCCGCCGACCGCGGCGTACGCAACATCGAGCCCAAGGCACCCACCACCACCGACGGCGGCGTGCCGGTCCCGCACGACGAGTTCAGCGCCCAGGTCGGCCGCCAGGGCCCGCAGCCGCTGCACGACTTCTACCTCATCGAGAAGCTCGCCCACTTCAACCGCGAGAACGTGCCCGAGCGACTGCCGCACGCCAAGGGCTCCGGCGCCTTCGGCGAGTTCGAGACCACCGAGGACATCTCCGACATCACCTGCGCCGGGCTGTTCCAGAAGGGCGTCAAGACCCCGATGCTCGCCCGCTTCTCCACCGTCGCCGGCGAGAAGGGCAGCCCGGACACCTGGCGCGACCCGCGCGGCTTCGCCCTGAAGTTCTACACCGAAGAGGGCAACTACGACATGGTCGGCAACAACACGCCGATCTTCTTCATCCGCGACGCGATCAAGTTCCCGGACTTCATCCACTCGCAGCGCCGCAAGAACGGCTCCGGCCTGCGCAACCACGCCATGCAGTGGGACTTCTGGACCCTGAGCCCGGAGTCGACCCACCAGGTCACCTGGCTCATGGGCGACCGGGGCATCCCGCGGACCTGGCGTCATATGGACGGGTTCAGCTCGCACACGTACCAGATGATCAACGCCGAGGGCGTGCGTCACTGGGTCAAGTTCCACTTCAAGACCAACCAGGGCATCGAGTTCTTCACCCAGGACGAGGCCGAGCGCAAGGACGGCGAGAACGCCGACTTCCACCGCGAGGACCTCTGGGTGAACATCCGCGAGGGCAACTACCCCTCCTGGGACCTGCACCTGCAGGTGATGCCCGTGGACGAGGCGGAGAACTACCGGTTCAACCCGTTCGACCTCACCAAGACCTGGTCGCAGAAGGACTATCCGCTGCGCAAGGTCGGCACCATGACGCTCAACCGGAACCCGGAGAGCCACTTCGCGCAGATCGAGCAGGCCGCGTTCGCGCCCACCAACATCGTGCGCGGCATCGGCTTCTCGCCCGACAAGATGCTGCTCGGCCGCGTGTTCGCGTACCCGGACATCCACCGCTACCGCATCGGCGCCAACTACCAGCAGCTGCCGGTCAACTCGCCGCTGTCCCCGGTCAACTCCTACTCCAAGGAGGGCCACATGCAGTACGAGTTCAACCACCCGGCCGTGGCCGAGTACCACCCCAACTCGATCGACGGGCCCACCGCCGACCCGGCCAAGGCCTACGACTTCGGCGCCTGGGACGCCGAGGGCTCCGAGATCTTCCGTGGGGACGTCAAGCCGCACGCGGAGGACACCGACCAGGCGCAGGCCACTACCCTGTACCGCGAGGTCATGGATGACGCCGCCCGCGAGCGCCTGCAGAACAATGTCGCGGGCCACGTGAGCGCGATCGACCCGTCGGAGACGGAACTGCTCGCGCGCGTGTACGCCTACTGGACCGCGGTCGACCCCGACCTCGGCGCCGCCATCAAGACCAAGGTCGAGGCCTCGGAGCGCGGTACCCACCGCCTGCGCGACTGACACGCGTCACACCGACGGGAAGGGCCGAGCAGGAATCGGCCCTTCCCGTCGGGCGTTGATACACAAGTAGAGAACCGTGCGGTCCGGATACGCCGGGCCAGAGAGGAGCCACCATGGCCACCGATTCCAAGAATGGTCCGATCACCTCGTTCGTCCCGGCCGAGCACCAGGAGGCCGTGTCGGGCGCCCTGCAGGAATCACTCGTCGACCTGATCGACCTGTCGCTGGTCGCCAAGCAGGCGCACTGGTCGGTCGTCGGCCCGCGGTTCCAGAGCGTGCACCTCGCGCTCGACGAGCTCGTCGCGGACGCGCGCGGCTTCACCGACGAGGTCGCCGAGCGGGCCACGGCCGTGGGCGTCAGCCCGGACGGCCGCGCCAAGACGGTCGCCGCAGACTCGGCGCTCGACGAGGCCTCGTCGGAGTTCGCCTCCGATGACAAGGTCATCCGCGTGATCACCGAGGCGCTCGCGGCCACGATCGTACGTCTGCGCGCCAACATCGCGAAGGTCGGCGGCGACCCGGTGACCGAGGATCTGCTCGTCGGCGTCAGCGCTCGACTCGAGCAGCTGCACTGGATGTGGGAGGCCAAGTCGGTCTGACCCGCTCGGCCCGTCCGGCCTCTCCCAGCCAGCTGGAATCCGCTGGCCCGGGGAGACTGCCCTTGACTTGCGCGCCCGGTTTGGACCAAACCGGGCGCGCAGGTCCGTCGAAAACCGGCAGACAGGACGCGTAAGTCAGGCCGGGCGGGCGCCAGCCGCCCAGGGCCGGCACCGGGCCCGGCCTGGTACCGGGCTCAGACCGTCAGGCCGCCTACAGCCCCAGCACCGCGCGGGCGATGAGGAAGTAGACGATCAACCCGGTGGCGTCGACGAAGGTCGAGATGAACGGGTTGGAGAACACCGCCGGATCGGCTCGCACGGTATTGGCGAGCAGCGGCATGACCCCGCCGACCGACGCCGCGATCGTGCACAGCGACAACAGCGTCAGCCCGATCACCAGCCCGAAATCGACCCCATAGACCAGACCCGCGACCGCGAACGCGACCGAGCCGAGAATCAGCCCGAGTGTGAATCCCGTGCGGGCCTCCTGCCAGAGGACACGGGCCGTGTCCCGTGGTCGCACATCTCCGAGGGCGAGGGCTCGCGTCACGGTGGTGGCCGCCTGGTTGCCGGTGTTGCCGCCGGTGCCGATGATGAGCGGCACGAACAGCGAGAGCGCCACGACCTGCTCGAGGGTCGACTCGAAGACCTCCAACACCTGGACCGTGAGCGTGGCGCCCACCGCCAGCACGAGCAACCAAAGCACACGAGAGCGCACGAGCGAGCGCATCGGGGTGGACAGGTACGGCCGGCGCAGCGGCTCGACACCGCCCTGGCGGGCCGTGTCCTCGGAGTCGGCGTCCTGGAGAATCCTCAGGGCATCGTCGAAGGTGAGGATTCCGACGAGGCGATGCTCGTCGTCGACGATCGGCAACACGATGAACCGCTCGCCCGAGCACCGGCGGGCGGCCTTCTCGTCGGACTCACGCGCGCGCGCCGACACGGCCTCGTTCATCAGTTCGCGGATCGGGGTGTCCGGGTCCGCTCTCATCACCGAGCGCAGGCCGACGATCCCCACGAGATGCCGCTCGTCGTCGGTGACGGGCAGCGCGTAGATCGTCTCGGTCCGGTCGATCCGCTGAAGGACCCGTTCGAGGGTCTGCCCGGCCGTGGTGTCGGGGTGTGTCGACACGTACTCCGGGCTCATGCGGCGCCCGACGGAGCCGACCGGGTAGTCGAGGACGGCCGCGGTCAGCGCCTGCTCCTCCGGGTCGAGCTCGCGCATCAGACGGGTGGCGACCTTGGCGGGCAGCTCGTCGATCAGACCGGCGCGATCGTCCGGGTCGAGCTCGGCGAAGATCTCGCTGACCCGGCTGTCGTGCAGGTCGTGGATGAGCTCGGACTGCAATGGCGGGTCGAGCGCCTCGAACACGTAGGTCGCGGTGTCCTTGGGCAGGAGCCGGAACATCACCGCCCGGTCCTTGGTGCCGCTTCGCTCGAGGACATCGACCACCAGCCACGGCGGCATCTCGTCCAGGACCTCGGCGGCGTTGCGCAGATCCCCGGCGTCGATCAGGGTGTCGACGCGACGTGCGGCCAGTACCGGGTCGTAGGCGATCCGGTCCGCCGCGTCGTCCGGGGACTCCGAGGGATCGTTGACTCCACGGGACGGGGCGCTCACGTCACTCCACTCCTGACAGGTCATCGTATGCGGTCCGGGGATCGAGCCGCGGGTCCGCCCGGTACGCGGCCCGGGCGAGCGTGATGGAGGCGACGGAGGTCACCACCACGGTCGCGCCCAAAGCGACCAGCGCCATTATCAGCCCCGACCAGCGGAAACCGCCGGTGAGGTCATCGACATACGCGGCCACGATGAACAGCATCATGCCCAATCCGGTGGCGACGGACAGGATGTTGATGCGGGTCAGCGCGTCGCGGGCCCGGTTCATGGACACCGCGGCCACGAGGAAGCACAGCGAGCCCAGCAGTGCGGGCACGCCGATCAGCAGGTCGCTGATCACCGAATCGGCCATCTGACTCACCTCCGACCTCTCGAGAGCAACCGTGCCAGGGCGACGGTGGACAGAACGCCGAGCAGCGAACCGAGCATCACCACGTCCAGGGAGACGGCCGACCCCGTACGGATCACGAACATCACGAACAGCGCAACGGCGCAGAAGTACGTGAGGTCGGCCATCACGGCACGGTTGGCATCGCCCGGGCCGCGCATCGCGCGGTACGCCGCGACCAGCATGCTCGTCGCGACGATCACCGTGGCCAACCCCAGCAGAACGGTGAGCAACGGACTCATGACTTCTCACCTCGCAGGACGGACAGGATGCGGTCCTCGGTCTCGGCGAGCATCTCGACCATCTCCTCGCGCGGCCCGCCGAGTACCACGTGCACCCACAGGTCGGTCTCGCCGATCACCGTCACCAGGGTGCCGGGGGTGACGGTGATGGCCCAGGCCAGTGCGGTCACCTCGATGTCGGTGCGGCAGCGCATCGGATACCGGACCAGGACCGGGTTGCCCACGGGTCCGGGGGTCATCGCGGTGACGGCCAACGCCCACGACGACGCCACCACGTTCCACAGCAGCCACCCCAGTACTAGCGGGGCCCGCAGGATGCGCCCGATCACGAGACACCCCCCACTGTCGTGGCGGTCAGCGCGTCGGCACCGCCGAGCACCGCCTGCACGTACGCCGCGGTGTCGACCAATCCGTCCACGGCCCGGTCGACCTCCGAGCCCACCTCACCGTAACCGAGGAACATCGCCACCGAGACCGCGACGAGCGCGCCACCCGGCACGAGCAGCCGGCCCGGTATGCGGGGACGGGTGGGCGCGTTGTCGTCGTCATCCCGGTCCGGCGAGACAGTGCCGGACGCGTCACCGTCGGGCGCGTCACCTTCGGACGCGGCGTCGCTCCACATGATCCCCCGCCACAGGCGGAGCATCGCCACGAGGCCGATGAGGGACCCGAGCAGAACGACGACGACGGTGACGACCCCCCACACCGTGCCGGGGGCGAGGGCGGCGGACAGGACCTCGAGCTTGCCGATCAGACCCGAGGTGGGCGGCAGTCCGACGAGGGCCGCGATCGCGAGCACCATGAGCACGGCGAGCGGTCGCTCGCGGTGCCACAGATCGGTGAGCGTGCCGAGGCGGTCGCTGCGGTAGAGGTGCTCGGCCGCCCCGACGAGCAGGATGAGCGCGCCGATCGTGACCATGTGGTGGATCATGTAGACGATCGCCCCGCCCGGCGCGGACGCCACCACCAGCGCGGCGAGGATGACACCGACCCCGGAGACCATCTGCCAGGCCAGGATCTCGCGGGCGTCGACGGGCGCTGCCGAGGCGATGGCGCCCCACAGGATCGTGATGAGCGCGACCACCAGGATGACGCGGCCCCACGCGGGGTCCAGGTCGAAGGCGGTGGCCCAGATGCGGATGACCGCGTACAGCGCGACCTTGGTGTGCAGCGCCGAGAACAGGGCCATCACGCCGGCCGAGGTGCCGGGGTAGGCGCGGGGCAGCCAGCCGTGGACGGGGACCGCGCCCGCCTTGATGCACAGCGCCATCACCACGATGCCCAGCGCCGCGGCGACGCGGCCGTCCTCGCTCGCCGCGCCCGCCAGTGCCGCGAGGTTGACCGCCCCGGCCGAGGCGTAGACGAAGCCCACTCCGGCGAGCAGCACGGTCGAGGTGAGGAGGTTGACCACCACGAACAGCCGACCCACGCCCAGCCGCCGCCAGCCGCCGGTCATCGCGATGAGCGCGTACGAGGGCAGCAGCATGACCTCGACGAACACGAACAGGTTGAACAGGTCCCCGGTGAGCAGGGCCCCGTTGGCGCCGGCCAGAAGGAGCAGCACCAGGGGGGCGAAGTAGCGACTCCGGGCGAACTCGCCGGTGAGGTCGCAGAACAGGACCGCCGCGGCCGCCACGACTCCCGTCGCGACGAGCATGATCGCGGCGAAGGAGTCGGAGACCATCGGGATGGCCACTCCGGGGACGAACGCGCCCACCTGGGCGGCCACCACGGGCTCGGCGTGGTGGTGCACGAGCAGGCCGATGCCCGAGACGGCGGTGACGGCGGGGACGGCCAGCGCGAGCAGACGGCCGACGACCCGCCACGGCATCATCGCGGCGATCGCCGCGGCCATGACCGGGACGGCGGCCAGCAGCGGCAGGAGCAGTGCGATCATGCGGCACCCTCCCGTCCGGTGGTGGTGAAGGCCTCGTCGCCGGTGTCCGGGACGTCGTGGGTGTCGTCATCGCGCCCCACCACGGCGAGCGACAGCATGAACACGGTGACCGCCATGGTGATGACGATGGCGGTGAGCACGAACGCCTGGGGGAGCGGGTCGGCGGAGATGTCGCTGCTGTTGACGTCCGCAAGCGGTTCGCTTCGCCACGCGGACACCCCGGACGAGAGCAACATCAGGTTGACGGCGTGACTGAACAGGCCGAGGCCGAACACGACGCGGACCATGCCGCGCTGCATCATCAGGTAGACCCCACCGCCGGTGAGGACACCGATCATGATCGCCAGGGTCATCGGCTCGCCTCCACGGTCTGGTCGGTGCCGGGGACCGCGTCGACGGCGGTGCCCTCCGCGCCGAGGGTGTTGAACGCGGTCATGACCAGGCCCAGCACACCGAAGAAGACCCCGAGGTCGAAGAACAGTGCGCTGCTGATGTGCTGGCCGAGGATGTACCAGTGCGCGGGCTCGAGGAACTCGCCCAATGCGTAGCCGCCGACCCCGGTGAGGCCTGCGAGGATGAGCCCGCCGCCGATGAACATGACCGGGGTGGACGGCTTGCTCACCGGGGAGTCCGACTCGCGGGACAGGTAGTAGAGGGCGAACGCGCAGGAGGCGACGAGCGCGGCGATGAACCCTCCGCCGGGCTCGTTGTGCCCTCGCCAGAGCAGCAGCACCGATACGACGGCGAGGGTGGGTGCCACGCCGCGGGACAGCAGGCGCAGCGGCATGGTGTTGCGGTCGGCGTCCTCGAGCGCCGTCTCGGCCTCGCCGGTGGCCTGCTCGGTGCCGGGGAGGAAGTCGTCGTCCTGATTGTCGACGGTGTTGTTGCTGGCACGGCTGCGGACCGAGCCGAGGACGGCGAGGATCGCGATCCCGGCCACCCCGAGGACGGAGACCTCGCCGAAGGTGTCGAGCGCACGGAACTCCACGAGGATCGTGTTGACCACGTTGGCGCCGCCGGTGATGTCCGGCCCGTTCTCGAGCAGGTACATGCCGATCGGCGAGCGCTCGCGGCGCCCGCTGAAGACGAGCGCGGCGGCGGTGGCGACCAGGCCCGAGGCCACGCCAAGCACGATCGCCGCGGTGCGGCGGGGGCGGGTCGGGGCGATGAAGTCCTTCGGCAGCCGGCGCAGGACCAGCATGAACATGATGATGGTCAGCGCCTCGACCAGCAACTGGGTCATGCCCACGTCGGGGGCGCCGAGACCAAAGATCTGGATGGTCACCGCGATGCCGACGGCCGAGAGCAACACCACCGCCGCCAGCCGCGAGCGCGCCGTGCACAGCCCGATGACGGAGAGCACCACGACGATCAGCAGCACCACGTCGATCGTCCGGTCGAGGTCGCCGACCCGGGCGGGCAGGGTGGCCCCGGTCGCGAACGCCCACGCGCCGAGCCCCACGCCGTAGACGCAGACCGTCGCGATGAGTGCGCCGGCGTGCCGTGCGGGGGAGTCGGAGGCGGTGGGCCGCAACAAGGCGCGGCCCGCGCTGACGGTGCCGCGCATCATCGACTCGAGAACCTCCGCGCCGGTGAACGGCAGCAGGTCGCGGTCCAGCGCCCGATCGAGGACGCGGCGTTGCCAGACGAGCAGGGCGCCGACGACCAGGATGAGCGCGGTGAGCCCGAGCTCGAGCGTGAACCCGTGCCACAGGGCCAGGTGTGGTTCGTACTCGAGGTCCGCCGGGTCGAAGTCGGCGGGCAGGGCGGGGCGGGCGATCTTGTCGTGATAGAGCGGCAACCACCCGAACGGGCCCGCGGCCGCGCGGGCGATGGCGCCCATGGGGGCATCGAGGATTGCCACGACCAGCGCGAGTGGCAGACCGATGACCGCGGGCAGAGCGGCAGGAAGCAACAGTCGTACCGGCGCCTCGTGCACGTCGGCAACCGGCGTCACGCCGTCGGCCTCGAGCCCCCGGTCCTGACGGTAGAGACCCAGGAACCCGCCCATGACGATGCGGGCGCAGTAGAGGAACGTGAGGATCGCGCCGACCACCGCCGCGGCCAGCAGCACTGTCACGGCGACGGAGTTCCCGCCAGCGGCCTCGCCGAACGCGGTGAGCATCGACTCCTTGGACACGAAACCCAGCGTGGGCGGGATGCCGGCCATGGCCGCCGCCCCCAGGACGGTGGCCCCGAAGGTCCACGGCATGCGCCGCCACAGGGGGCCGAGGTCCCGGATGTCGCGCGACCCGGCCTCGTGGTCCACCACGCCGACCAGCATGAACAGTCCCGACTTGAACAGGGCGTGCGCGAGCGTGTGCAGTGCGGCGGCCGCGAGTGCGGCCTGCGTACCGATGCCGATGGTGGCGATGATCCAGCCCAGCTGGCTCACCGTCGAGTACGCCATGAGTTGCTTGAGATCGGTCTTCTGCAGAGCGAACACCGCCGCCATGACGGCCGTGCCCATGCCGACGGTCACGAGCAGCGCGTTCCACACCGCCACGTCGTGGAAGATCGGCGAGAAGCGGATGAGCAGGAAGATGCCGGCCTTCACCACGGCCGCGGCGTGCAGGTACGCGCTGACCGGCGTGATGGCGGCCATCGCGTCCGGCAGCCAGAAGTGGAACGGGAACTGGGCGGACTTGGTGAAAGCGGCCAGCGCCACCAGCACCGCGATCGCTGCTGTGAACTTCGGATCGGTGGACCACACGTTGTGGACCAGGGCCCCCGAGATCGAGGTGGCGCCGGTTCGCAGCCAGATAGCGACGACCGCCGCCAGCAGGGCCAGACCGCCGAGGAACGTCACGACCAGCGTCCGGAACGCCGAGGAGTACGCCTTGCGGCCCGAGTTCGCGATTAGCGCGAACGACGCCAGCGACGTGAGTTCCCAACAGACGAAGAGTAGGACCAGCGAGTCCGTGAGGACCAACCCCAGCATTGAGACCGTGAACAGCGTCATGAGCTGGTAGAAGCCGTAGTGCTGCGGTCCGCCGCGCCCACCACCGGAACCGCCGCCGGCGTGGCTGAGCACAGCACGCCCGGGCAGGTACGAGGTGGAATAGACGAGCACGATCGCGCCGATCACCAGCGCGAGCATCGCGAAGAACAACCCGGTGGGATCGGCGAACAGATCCAGGGTCCAGTTCCGCGCCGGCACCCACGGTATGCGCACGACCCGGTCTGGCATGCCCGAGAGGGCCCGCGAGATCGGCGGCAGCAGCGCCACCGCCCCGGCGAGATACAGCGCGGCCAGTGGCCACCCGGCACCTCGCCCGAGCCAACGGGTCAGTGGCCACGCCAGCAGTGCGGCGAGTCCGGCCGCGGCGATTGCGAGGACGGGGCTCATGGCTCCTTCCTGCGGCGGCAGCGCGCGGGGGTCAGACGCTGCGAGGGGCAGCCGAGGTCGGTCACACCGGTCACACCCGGCGGCGTTCCGGCTGTGATCCGTTTTGCAGGAGTTTAACAACCGACTGTGACACCGATCCGATGACGTGCCGGGTGACCTGCGGGAACGTCGCTGTCCAGCGGATACGCTGCCGACATGAGCCCCTCGAAGTCACCTTCGGCGAAGCCATTCGCGATCCCGGCCGCGAACGCGAACGCGGGTGCGGGCACCGGACCTGCACCCGATCCGGACACCGCACCCGATCCGGACACCGCACCCGATCCGGACACCGACGTCCTACCCACGGTGGACGCGGACGCGGAGGAAGCCGGGCAGGAGCATGAGCCTGACGACGCGACCGCCGGCCCGGGCGTGATCCGACGCCTCGTCGGCCTGATCCTCATCGTCATCCCGCTCGCTCTGGCCGCGCTCTGGGCCGTGGTGGGCCCGGCCCCACAGCAGCCCGACGCCGCCGCCGGCACGGGCGGCCCCGTCCAGTCGGCACTGTCGGAAGCCTCGGCCAACTCCTCGTTCACGGTCGCCGGTACCGGCCAGCTGCGCGACGGCACCGCCGAACTGTCTGGCGGCGCGGACCAGCTGCGCGACGGCTCGGCCGAGCTCGCGGCCGGGATGGAGCAACTCCAGAACGGGATGGGGCAGGCGGGCACGGGCGCCGACGAAGTCGCCGGCGGGGTGGGCCGGCTCGTCGGCGCCGTCCGCGGTGTCGCCGTGATCCAGGGCCAGGTCCTGACCGCGATCGACGACGCCGTCTCCCGACTCCAGGGTGACGCCCCCGAGAACGTTCGGGCCCGCGAGGCCCTGCTCGGGCTCAAGAGTCAGCTCCAGTCCCAGGGCATGAACCAGGGCATGCTGAACGACCTCGACCGTCTCTCCGGTGGCGCCGACGAACTCGCCCGCCAGCTCTCCGCCCCCGGAGCCCCACTGCGCGACGGCATCTACGAGGCCACCCGCGGCTCCCGCGAACTGGCCACCGGAGCGGCCACCCTCGCCGACGGCGCCGGCACCCTCCGCGACGGCGCCGCCAGTGTGTCCGACTCGGCCGGCCGCACCCAGGACGCGATCGGCAAGACCGGCCGCGCCCTGGCCGCCGAGCAGGGCGACGCCGGGCTCGAGGCCGCCGCGGCCGCGCAGGACTCGCAGCGGCGCACGTCGGCCGGGATCCTCGGGGTGGCCGCGGCCGCCGTCCTGGGGGCGCTGCTCGTCCAGCTCGTCCGCCGGCCGGGCTCCTCGCTCGCCGAGCAGATCCTGGCCCTGATCGTGCTCACCGCGGGCCTGTCCGCGTGGGGGCTGGCCACGGCGGATGTCCCGTCCGTCGTCTCGGCGATCGCGGTCGTGGCGGTGGTGGGCCTCGTCGTCGTCGCATCCTCCCTGCTCTGGCGCGCGCTCGGCGCGGTGCTGGGGGAGTGGCCGGGCCGGATCGTCGCGGTGGTCCTCGCGGGGCTCTCCGCCGGCGTGGCGTGGTGGGTGTGGGTCGCGGGCGGCGCGCCGTCGGCGGTGGTCACGGCCACCTCGGCGACGACGACGGGGCAGGCCACCGCAGCCCTGGACGCCCTCCTGTTGGCCGGATCGAGCTCGGTCGTGTGGACTGCGGCTGTCGTCCTGGTCGCCGTGGCCGTGTGCTCCGGATTGGCCGTCCGCGTGGCCGCCGCCCGTAAATAAGCCGGAACCCGCTACCGCCGCTCGGATCTGCCCTTCACCCGGGTCCGCCACCCGCCGCGCGGGTCCGCCACCCCGTCGCACGATCCGCTACCCGGCCGCACGATCCGCCCGACCCCGGCCGAGCCGTTCGGTTGCAAGACACTCCCCTCCGGTTGCACGACAAACTGTGCGAAATTCGTGCCGGATCTCGCACCAGATGTCTTGCAGCTACGGGGTGATGTCGTGCAACCGCGGCGGGAGGGGGCAGGCGTCGGGCAGGTGTCGGTCAGGCGTCGGTCAAGCGTCGGTGGGATCCGCGATGCTGTCGACGCCGCCGCCGTTGAGCATCGGCACCTCGAACACGAACTCGGGAACCGCGAAGGCGTCGACAAGCGTCCGCGCCCGGCCGGCGAGCTTCGTACACAGCCGGTTGTAGGCCGCGGTGGCCGCCTTGGTGCGCTCGGTGGTCAGGCGGTTGTGCTCGAGGAACCAGCCCTTGTCGCGGTCCACGATGTCGAGCACGTACAAGTCGCACAGCATGCCCAGGACCTCCTTGGCCTCCGGGTCCTCGCAGGCGTCGACGGCCTCGGCGAACCGGGAGAACACCCAGCTGTCCATGTGCGCGCGGCCGGCCTGCAGCAGGTGGTCCTGGGCCGAGTTGAACACCTTGAACGCCGCCGAGCCGTCCTGCCCCTGGGCCTTACGCAGACGCCGGGCCACGGTCTCCAGCAGGTGCTCCTCGCGGTCCACGAGCAGCTCGAGCTGATTGCCGCGGTCCAGGATGTCGGTGTGCTCGCGATCCGTCACCGCGTCGACGAGCTTCTGCCACAGCGTCGACGTGCGGGCCTTCTCCTGCACCACGTCGGCGACCGTGTTGAACGCGAACGCCACGGTCTCGCGCTGGTCCATGTCGCCGAACTCCGCCGCGTAGGCGCTCATCAGCTCCTTGCCGACGAGCTGGGTGAGCACCACGTTGTCGCCCTCGAACGTCGAGAACACGTCGCAGTCCTTGCGCATCTCCGTGAGCAGGTTCTCGGCCATGTAGCCGGCGCCGCCGCAGGCCAGGCGCGCCTCGGTGATGCTGTCGTTGGCGAACGAGGTGACCGTGGCCTTGATCCCGGCCGCGTGGGTCTCCATCTCGCGACGACGAACCTCGTCGAAGGCGTCCGGGTTCTCCTCGAACTCGGCCAGCTCGGCCACGATCGCGTTCTGCGCGCAGGCGTAGGCGTACGCGCGGGCGACGAGCGGCATAAGGCGACGCTGGTGCTCGCGGTACTCCAGCAGCGGGATGCCCTTGCCCGTCTCCGGGTGGTCGAACTGGCGGCGGATCAGCGAGTAGCGCACCGCCAGCGCCAGCGCCGTGCGGGCCGAGGCGCCCGACGCCGCGCCCACCGACACCCGGCCGCGGATCAGCGTGCCGAGCATCGTGAAGAACCGGGCCCCCACCGAGTCGATCGGCGAGGAATAGCGGCCCTGCTCGTCGACGGAACCGAACCGGTTGAGCAGCGCCTCCCGCGGGACCCGGACCTCGTCGAACCTGATCCGCCCGTTGTCCACTCCCAGCAGGCCGCCCTTGTGGCCGTGGTCGGTGATCGTCACGCCGGGCATGACGTCACCGGCCTCGTCCCGGATCGGCACGAGCAGGCAGTGGACGCCGTGGCGCAGTTCCTCGCCGTTCTCGACGGTGACGAGCTGAGCGAACACGGCGGCCAGCCGGCCGTCGCGCGCGGCGTTGCCGATGTAGGCCTTCTCCGCACTAGGCGTGGGGGTGTTGACCACGAACTCGCCGGTCTCGGCATCGAATGTCGCCGTGGTCTCCAGGTTCTGCACATCGGAGCCCTGGCCGATCTCCGTCATCGCGAAGCAGCCCAGCAGGTCCAGCGACATCACGCTCGGCAGGAACTTCTTGCGGGTCTCCGCGTCGCCGAGGTTGGCGATCGCCCCGCCGAACAGCCCCCACTGCACACCGGCCTTGACCATCACCGACAGGTCCAGGTGGCCGAGCAGTTCGAACGAGGTGAGGGCGGCGCCCGTGTCACCGGTGCCGCCGTCCTCCTCGCGGAATCCGAGCCGTGGCATCCCCGATTCGGCGAGACGCTGCAACTGCGTCAACGTGTGGGCCCGCTGTTCCTCCATGGTCAGCCCGAGCGGGTTGACCATGTCCCGGGTCATGGCCGCGCGGGTCTCCGCACGCGTATCCGACCACGCGCCGTCCAGAACCTTCTGCAGCGCAGCCGACAGCTCGGCGTTGCCCCGGCCGCTCGTGGTGATGCGGCCGAAGTTCGGGTGGACCGAGGAGGCGGCGTCGGCAGCGCCGGACGCGGCGGCGTCAGCGGCAGAGGCGCCGACTTCGGTGGCGGCGGCGGAATCGGCGTGGGGGGCGTCGTTCTGGGAGGTCATGCCACGACCTTACGGACCGGCGAGACCGGGGTGCACCGAAAATCCGAGGAGAGGTGACGGAGATCGCCGCCACAGAGCAGGAGTTCCGGATCGCAGTCATCCTGCAGGTCAGCGAATGCGCGCAAATGGCGGAAGTCCCGGGCCACATCCGTGACCCGGGACTTCTCATTGTCGGGGTAGCGGGATTCGAACCCACGACCTCTTCGTCCCGAACGAAGCACGCTACCAAGCTGCGCCATACCCCGGTGACAACGATGGATACTCTAGCGCCCCACCCCGAGAATCGCGAAACCGGGTCAGGCGGGCTGCGGAATCCGTTCCTGTAGAGGCGTCACCGGGACCTCGGCGTCGTCGTCGCCACCTCCCGGAACGGCGATCAGTTCCAACAGCGTGGCCTCGGGCCGACAGAACGTCCGAACAGGCACAAACGGCGAGGTCCCGAGCCCCGCCGACACGTGCAGGATGAGGTTGCGACCCCACGCCGACAGACCCTGGACCCGCGAGCGGTCGATGCCGCAGTTGGTGACGATCGCGCCCGTCGGCAGGCACAGCTGCCCGCCGTGGGTGTGGCCGGCGAACACGAGGTCGTAGCCGTCCGCGTCGAACCGGTCGAGAACGCGCGGCTCCGGGGTGTGCGCCAGGCCGATGCGCAGATCGAACGCGGGACCGGCGGGCCCCGCGATCTCGTCGTAGTGGTCCCGGCCGATATGCGGGTCGTCGACGCCGGCGACCAGCACGCGGCGCCCGTCGACATTGATCTCGGCGCGGCGATGGGTGGCGTCGACCCAGCCGCGCTCGGCGAACGCCGCCCGCAGATCCCGCCACGGCAACGGGATGGAGGAGTGCTTCTTCCGGCCGATCCCGATGTAGGGCAGCGGATTCTTGGGCACCGGCGCGTAGTAGTCGTTGGAGCCGAACACGAACGCCCCGGGCCGGCCGAGCAGCGGGCCGAGCGCCTGGACGACCGACGGCACCGCCCGCTCGCTCGACAGGTTGTCGCCGGTGTTGATCACCAGATCCGGCTCGAGCGCGGCCAGCGAGGTGAGGAACTGCTGCTTGCGCCTCTGGCCCGGCATCATGTGAAGGTCCGAGATGTGCAGGATCGTCAGCGGCTCGGACCCGGGGGCCAGCAGGGGCAGGGACTGGCGGCGCAGAGCGAAATTGTTGCGCTCCCAGCCGCTCGCGTAGGCGGTCCCGGCGACGACGGCCCCGGCGACCAGGGCCGCCGCACGGGTGGCCGACTGAGTGGAACTGCGGGTCTTGCGAGTGGGGCGCTGCATCCGTCCAGACTACCGGCGAAACGCGGGCCTATCTCGGCGGCGAGATGGTGATCGGGGCCAATCCGGGCACCTCGAGCACCACGGGCTCGTCGCCGATCGGGGCGTTCGGTCCACTGGCTCCCTGACCGCCGGAAGCGCCGCCGCCCGCTCCGCCGCCGGAGCCGTCGGATACCCGCAACGTGACCTGGGATCCCGGGATGCCGGTGCCGCCGTCGACGCCCACGACCGTCCCGTAGGGGCGCCCGGCGCCGGAGACGAACTGGGTGTTGACGATGAAGCCGGCGTTGGTGAGCAGTGATGTCGCGGCGGACTGGCTCATCCCCTCGACGTCCGGCATGCCGGATCGGCTGGTGCCCCGCTGGTAGGCGGGATCCGGGGACGGCAGGGACACCGGTCCGTAGATGTCCGAGATCGGGGAGAACGCCGAGTACCAGGTCTGCGCGGGCTCATTTCCGCCGAACAGGTTGCCGTACGAGCACTGCCGGAGCGGGCTGGTGCACAGCTCGGTGGTGGTGGTGCCGTCGTTGAAGGCGTAGACGGCCGCCGCGTAGTTGTTGGTGAAGCCGAGGAACGCCGACGAGCGGTTGGCCTCGGTGGTCCCCGTCTTGCCGGACATCGGCAGGTTCCACCCGGCGCTCCCGGCCGCCCCGGCCGCCGTGCCCGCGCCCACCGCGTCCTTGGACATCGCGACGGCGAGGGTGTTCGCGAGGCCCTCGTCGACAACCTGCTCGCAGCCCGGCTCGTTCAGTTCGACGCGCTTGCCGGTGCGATCGGTGATCGACTCGATGGGGCTCGGGGGGCACCAGACGCCGCCGGAGGAGATGGTGGCACCGACGTTGGACAACTCGAGCGCGTTCACGGCCGACGGGCCCAGGGTGAAGGAGCCGAGGTTGTTCTTCTTGATGAACCCGCTGATCGAGTCGCCGTCGGCCGCGGTGCCCTTGCGCTCGTAGGAGCGCATGCCCAGGCGCGTGGCCATGTCCACGGTGGGGGCCACCCCGACGTCCTTGATGAGGTTGACGAACGTGGTGTTGGGCGACTGGGCGAGGGCGTCGGTCACGGACAGGGAGCCCGGGTACGAGCCCGCGTTCTCCACGCAGTACTGCCCGGGGGGACAGCCGCGGGCGCCGCCCGCACCGAGCCCGGACACCTGGACGCGGTTCGGCACGGACAGGGTCGTGTCGGCACCCATCCCCTTCTCCAGGGCCGCCGCGACCGTGAAGATCTTGAACACCGAGCCGGCACCGTCACCGACCAGGGAGAACGGCTGCGGTTGGACGGTCTGGCTGTCGCCCAACTCGAGCCCGTACTGGCGGCTCGAGGCGATCGCGACGACCTTGTGGGACTCCTTGCCCGGGCGCACGACGCTCATCACCTCGGCCACGCCTTCGGTGGCGGGGTTGCCGTAGGTGTCGAGCGCGCGCTGGACGTTGGCCTGGACGGTCTCGTCGAGGGTCGTGCGGATGGTGTAGCCGCCCTCCTCGACCATCGACCGGCTCAGGCCGTTCTCGTCGAGGTACTGGAGCACGTAATCGCAGAAGAACCCGCGATCACCCGCGGTGATGCAGCCGCGGGGATGGGAGTTGGGCCGCTCGAGAACGCCGAGGGGCTCGTTGACGAACTGCGCGCCCTCGGACGGGGTGATGGCGCCGGTGTCGACCATCGTCCTGATGACGGTGTCGCGGCGCTGCTTGGTGTCCTCGGGGTTGGCGTACGGGTTGAACTGGCTGGTCGACTGCACCATTCCGGCGAGCATCGCCGCCTGGGGGACCGTGAGGTCGGCGGCGTCGACACCGAAGTACGTCTGCGCGGCGGTCTGGATGCCGAACGAGCCGTTGCCGAACGAGATGAGGTTGAGGTACTTGGTGAGGATGTCGTCCTTGCTCATCTCGCCGTCGAGGGTGAGCGCCATACGGATCTCTTTGATCTTGCGCGCGGGGGTCGTCTCCACCGCGGCCCGGCGCTCCGCGTCGTTCTCCGCGGAGACCAGGAACTGGTAGTTCTTCACCAACTGCTGGTCGATCGTCGACGCGCCCTGCTCGACCTCGCCGGACGTGGCGTTGGTCAGCGCGGCGCGGACCGTGCCGCGCCAGTCCACCCCGTTGTGGTCGGCGAATCGCCGGTCCTCGATCGCGATGATCGCGAGTTTCATGTTCTGCGAGATCTCTTCGCTGGGGACGAGTACCCGCTGCTGGTCGTAGAGCCAGGCGATGGGCTCGCCGTTCGCGTCGGTGACCGTGGAGATGGACGGCAGGTCACCCTTGATCAGGTCGGCCGACGTTCCGGCTAAGGAATCGGCCATCTTGTTGGACGCGAGTCCGGCCGCTCCGGCCAGCGGGAACAGCGCCCCGGCAGCCACCACCCCGGCAGCGACGCAGGTCGCGACCAGCTTCCCCAGCGAACTCATACCTGACACGTGCACAGAGTACGTGACCACCCCCGCTACACCACCCTCTGCGGCCCGACCTGGACACGACTCTTTACTTCTGTTGTGTGACTGCGGTAACAATATGAGGGAACGCGAGGCGTTTCGAAATGAATGAGACCTTCATCACAGGTCTCAGCCCATGCGAGGCCTTCGCGGACACGGTGAGTACGCCGCGCCGGGTGTATTCAGAAGGCCGGAACAGCGTGCGACTGGCGCCCGTTGTTCCTTGCAGACAGGGGTTCTTCGATGACGGCTACCCTTCCCGGGACTTCCCGCTCCTCCGACGTCGGGGTCCGCCCCGGTTCAAGCAATCCTCTCGGCTCCGAGGAGACCATTATCGGGGAGGGCCGCCAGGAATGGGTGGCCCAGGCCCGCTGCAAGGACATCGATCCGGATGAACTCTTCGTCCGCGGAGCCGCCCAGCGTAAGGCGGCCTCCATCTGCCGTCACTGCCCGGTGCTGCTCCAGTGCCGTGCCGACGCGCTGGACAACCGGGTCGAGTTCGGCGTCTGGGGCGGCATGACCGAGCGTCAGCGCCGCGCACTGCTCAAGCAGCACCCCGAGGTCCGGTCCTGGGCGGACTTCTTCGCCCAGCAGATCGAGCGACACTCCGCCGTCTACTGACCCCTCGCGCCGGGAGGTTCGTCGACGGACTTCCCGGCCGCTCGGCGGTCACGCCGGGCAGAGGCGGGCGGCCAGCCCTACCCGCAGAGCTGATCGCCCACCGCGCGCAGCGCCTCGATGTTGGAGATGTCGAACGGCAGCGAGGGCACGCCCACGATCCGCACGTCGGGGTGGGTGTCGGTGAACGACTCCAACAGGCGTAGTTCCTGCCGGGCGGTCCGGGCGCGGTCGGCGTGGATACGCAGCACGGCTTCGGCCTCGGGATTCTCGCCGACGAGTCGGTCAGCGGCGGCCCCGGCCTGCTCGGCGCTGATGTCGGTCAGCCGCGGGTGCGTCCGGTTGATCACCACCCCCGACAGCGGCATGTTCTCCTCGGACAGTCGTTCGGCGAAGAACGCCGCCTCGCGCAGCGCCGGCCGCTCGGCCGAGGAGACCACCAGGAACTCGGTGCCCTTGCGCCGCAGGATCTCCTGCGTGCGTGCGGCGCGTGCGGTGAACCCGCCGAAGGTCGTGTCGAGCGCCACCACCACCTCGGACGCGTCCTTGAGCATCGATGAGCCGACCACCGCGGACACCCCACGCATGGCCGTGCTCATCGCGCCGGTCACCAGCCGCCCCACGCCGCGGCCGGGCGCGGACAGCAACCGCATGAGCCGACTGTCGAGGAACGAGCCGAGCCGGCTCGGGGCGTCGAGGAAGTCGAGTGCGTTGCGGGAGGGAGGAGTGTCGACGACGACGAGATCCCACGTCGAATCCTCGAGCAGTTGCCCGAGCTTCTCCATGGCCATGTATTCCTGCGTGCCCGCGAACGAGGTGACCATCGTCTGGTAGAAGCGGTTGTCGAGGATCGACCGGGCCTTCTCGGGCGTGGTGTTGGCGGTGACCAGTTCGTCGAACGTGCGACGCATGTCGAGCATCATCGCGTGCAACGACCCGCCCGCCTCGCCCTGCTCCGCGGTGAGTTCCACGGGGGAGGGCTCGTTGGAGAGCTCGTCGATCCCGAGGGCCTGGGCGAGCCGGCGGGCAGGGTCGATGGTCAGCACCACGGTGTCGCGGCCGAGCTCGGCGGCCCGCAACGCGACGGCCGCGGCGGTGGTGGTCTTACCCACGCCGCCGGCCCCGGTGCAGACCACCACGCGGGTCTGGAGGTCGGTGAGCAGTGCGGTGATGTCGAGATGACTGGCCATGTCAGCGGACTCCCTGGTCGACGAGGGCGGAGGCGAGGTCGTAGAGATCGGTGACCTCGACCCCGTGCGGGAGGGCGGGCAGGACGAGGGTGGGGCATCCGGCCGACGTCAGCGTTTCGCCGGCCCGCAGCTGACCGCGTGCGACGCGCGCGTGTTCGATGGCCTCCACCAGGAGCCCCTGAAGCCCTTCGTCGTCGACCTCGACACCGGTGGCCTCGAGGCCGGTGAGCACGGCCGCGGCGTCGATCTCCTCCTCGGCGACGCGCTCGAGCGCGGCGTCGTCCAGATGCCGGGACTCGGCGCGGTTGATGACCACCTGTCCCATCCGCAGGCCGTGGCCCTTGAGCTCGGTGATCGCCTCGAGGGTCTCCTGCACCGGCAGGGACTCGAGCAGCGTCACCAGGTGGACGACGGTGCGCTCGGAGTGGACCAGCTCGGCCACCGCCTCCGCCTGGCGACGGATGGGACCGCCGCCGCCGGCGAGGTCGGCCATCGCGGTGGTCACGTCGAGGAACTTGCCGATCCGGCCCGTGGGCGGGGCGTCCACCACCACGGCGTCGTAGACGACCTCCTTCTTGGCGCGCTCGCGCGTGACGACCTCGTAGATCTTGCCGGTGAGCAGCACGTCCTTGAGCCCGGGCGCGATGGTGGTGGCGAACTCGATCGCGCCGACCGACTTCATGACCCTGCCCACCACTCCCAGGCGGTAGAACGTGTCGAGATAGTCGAGCATCGCGGCCTCGATGTCGATCGCCAGTCCGTACACCTTGCCGCCGCCGTCGACCCGCGCGACCAGTTCCTCGCGGTAGGGCAGCGGGGACCGGTCGAAGATCCGGGCGATGCCCTGACGTTCCTCGACCTCCACCAGCAGGACCTTCTTGCCGGTCGAGGCCAGCGCGAGCGCGAGGGAGGCGGCGACCGTGGTCTTGCCGGTGCCACCCTTTCCGGACACGTAGTGCAGATCGGCGCGCTTCGAGTCGTCGGACCAGCCGGTCGACAACTCGTCGGCGATGGTCGGCCGCGGTGGCGCCTGGGGGCCCGAACTCTCAGTGGACGGCATGTGCTCCAGACTAAGCCCAGTGACCATCCCGCGCGGGTCGCTCCCGACTTCCCTAGAGTGGGGGCATGAGCGAAGCCACCAGTGCCCCCCGGTTCGAGTACGTGACGGTTCCCCTGCTGACGCACGCCACCAAGCAGATCCTCGATCAGTGGGGAGGCGACGGCTGGGAGCTGGTCTCCGTGCTGCCCGGCCCCACGGGCGAACAGCATGTCGCCTACATGAAGCGTCAGCTCTGATGCCCGAGACCGAGTCCGCCGGTTACTGGACCCGCAAGCTGGAGCAGATGGGGCTGGAGCTGCCGACGGTCGTGCCGCCGGTCGCCAACTACGTCCCCGCCACGCGGGTCGGCAACTTCGTCTACACCTCCGGCCAGCTGCCGATGGTCGACGGCGCGCTCGCCGCGACCGGCAAGGTCGATGCCGCGGTGTCGCCCGAGCAGGCCACGGACCTGGCTCGCACCTGCGCGCTCAACGCGCTCGCCGCGGTCGACGGTCTCGTCGGCATCGACTGCGTGGTGCGGATCGTCAAGGTCGTTGGATTTGTCGCCTCCGCGCCGGGCTTCAACGGCCAGCCGGCCGTGCTCAACGGCGCCTCGGACGTGCTGGGCGAGATCTTCGGCGACTCGGGCGTCCACGCCCGTTCGGCCGTCGGCGTCTCGGAGCTCCCGCTCGACGCGCCGGTCGAGGTCGAGCTCATCATCGAGGTCGAGGGATAGATCAGATGTCTGCAGGACTGGCCCCCATCAGTTTTCCGGCGTACGAGACGCTGCGCCCCGTCACGGAGCTGTCCGGGGTCATCCTCTGCGACAACCCCTCCGAGATGACGTTCGAGGGGACCAACACGGTCGTCCTGCGGGCGCCCGGATCGCCGACCTGTGTGGTGGTGGACCCGGGGCCCGACGACCGCGCGCACGCCGAGCGGATCGCGGCGATCGTGGGGGAGATCGAGCTCGTCGTCGTCACCCATCGCCACGGCGACCACACCGACGGCATCGACCACCTTCGCGCGTTCACCGACGCCCCCGTGCGGGCCGTGCAGGAGCGCTTCTGCCGCGATGCGGCACCGTTGGTGCCGGGTGGTGGGGACGACGACGAGGTGATTCACGCCGCCGGCCTGGACATCATCGTGCTGGCGACCCCGGGCCACACCGCGGACTCGGTGAGTCTCGAAGTCCGGGCCGCAGGTACCGGGTTCACCGCGCCGGCCGACTGCGTGGTCCTCGGCGACACGATCCTGGGCCGGGATTCGACGGTGCTCGACTCGACCGACGGCGACCTCGGCGACTACCTGGGCAGCATGGACCTGCTGGCCGGGCGGGCCGCCGGGGTGACCGGAATCCCCGGGCACGGACCGGACGTCGAGGACACCGGCCGCGCCGCCCAGGTGCTCGGGCAGCACAGGCGGGATCGGCTCGAGCAGATCATCGCCGCCCGCGCCGAGCTGGGCCGCGATGCCGACGCCACCGCGATCACGCAGCACATCTACCGCGACGTGACGCCCTTCCTGCTCAAGGTGGCCGAGCAGTCGACCAAGGTGGCGCTGCGCTACCTCGACCGCCTCGACTCCGACGCCGGCGCCTGACCCCCGCGCCACCCCGCCGAGTGGTCGCATCGCTTCACGTTTTCCCTGGACGCGGCGCGGCGTGAGCGAGATCTGCGCCATTCGACGGCGAGCTGTTGATAGCGCGACTGAAGTGCGCGAGTGGCCGTCCGACTCAACGAGAAGAGCGTTCCGCGCACCTGCCTCTCGGGCGATGTGTGCGGAACCCTCTTCTCGACGGGTCGACGGGTTGGTGGCGGCGCGGAGGCCGGGGCCCGTGGGCTGCGGCGGCCAAGGCCCCGGCGGGCGGGGTGCGGGTCAGCGGGCGCGGCGGGCCAGACGCTCGGTGTCCGAGATGATGACGCTCTTGCCCTCGAGCCGCAGCCAGCCGCGGTGTGCGAACTCGGCCAGGGCCTTGTTCACGGTCTCGCGCGAGGCGCCGACCAGCTGGGCGATCTCCTCCTGCGTGAGGTCGTGCGTCACGCGGATGTTGCCGCCCTCCTGCGTGCCGAACCGCTGGGCGAGCTGCAGCAGCGCCTTGGCCACGCGGCCGGGGACGTCGGTGAAGATCAGGTCCGCCAGGTTGTTGTTCGTGCGGCGCAGACGACGTGCGAGCACCCGCAGCAGCTGGTCGGAGATCTCGGGCCGCTCGGCGATCCAGCGCTTGAGCGCGGACCGGTCCATGGCCTGCACGGTCACGTCGGTGACACACACGGCCGACGAGGTGCGCGGGCCCGGGTCGAAGATGGAGAGCTCGCCGAACATGTCGGACGGGCCCAGGATGGACAGCAGGTTCTCGCGGCCGTCCGGCGCCTTGCGGGAGAGTTTCACCTTGCCGGAGGTGACGATGTACAGGCTGTCGCCCTGCTCGCCCTCGCGGATGATCACGTCACCCTTCGAGTATTCCTCGCGCGTCAGGTCGTCACGTAGGGCGGACACCGCTGCGGGTTCGACACCTTGGAAAATACCTGCCCGGGTGAGGACGTCGTCGGCAGACTGGTCCGTGCGGCGATCAATCGTCACAGTCTGTGACCCTCCGTTCGGGCGCGGACATGCTGATCCGCGCCATGGCGTGCGTGTGGCGAAAGCCACTGTAGTCGTTCATACCCCGCTGGTGTGACCAACGCGCGGTCGAACTGCGGCAGTCAGGCCTCGATCTGTTCGGGTTCGGCGAGGATCGCTGACTCGAACCTGTCCATGAGGAGCGCGAAGCCGGCCAGGAGGACCGGAACCAGAACGACGAGGATTCCCTGCATGGGTCTGATTATCCACCCCCGGCCCCACCTCCGCTGCCCGGGTGCGCCGAATCATCAGCACTTCGGCCGTCCGGCCTGACGGGGAGGTCTCATCACAGCGGCGCGCGGCTCGGTGGACGAACTCGTCGGAGCGGCTGCTCGCCGGGGACCTGACTAGCCGTAATGTGGACTCATGCCCGACCCCGCTCCCGCTTCCCCGAAGCGTCGCAGGCGAGGGGTTGCCGCGAGGGGGGTGGAAACCGACCTCGGGCGCACCCGCCGCGCCAGACGCATGCTCCGCACACTCGAGACCGCGTTCCCGCACGTGTACTGCGAGCTCGATTTCACGGACCCGCTCGAGCTGAGCGTGGCCACCATCCTGTCGGCCCAGTGCACTGACAAGAGGGTCAACGAGGTCACCCCGGCGCTGTTCAAGCGCTACCGGACCGCCGCCGACTACGCGGGCTCGGACCGGGAGGAGCTCGAGTCACTCATCCGCCCCACGGGCTTCTACCGGAACAAGGCGCGGAGCATCCAGGGCCTCGGCGCGGCCCTGGTGGAGAAGTACGACGGCGAGGTGCCGCAGCGGCTCGAGGACCTGGTCACCCTCCCGGGTTTCGGCCGGAAGACCGCCAACGTGGTGCTCGGCAACGCCTTCGGCGTCCCGGGGATCACCGTCGACACGCACTTCATGCGACTGGTGGCCCGGTGGAAGTGGACGGAGGCGACCGACCCGGTGCGCATCGAGCGGGAGGTGGCCACGCTGCTGCTCCGTCCGACCTGGACTGATGCCAGTCACCGGATCATCTTCCACGGCCGCCGCGTGTGCCACGCCCGTACCGCCGCGTGCGGGGCGTGCGTCCTGGCCGACGACTGCCCGTCCGCGGGCGAGGCCGGCCCGCTCGATCCGGTGGCCGCAGCCCGCCTCGTGGCCGGGCCCGAACGAGACCACCTTCTGGAGTTGGTCGGACTGGGAGATCAGGTATGACCGCCTCGATTCGGTGGACGATCGTCGCGTTCGTGGTGCTGGTCGGCGTCGTCGTCGCCCTTCTCACCACCCTGGGTGGCTCCGAGGACGACACCACCGACCGGGCCGGGAACGACACCCCCGCACTGTCTCCCCAGGCCGCGCCGCCCGTCGGCGGGCCCTCGCCGGATGAGCCCGTCACGGTCGTGGACCCCGAGGCCCGCGCCGCCGTCGACCTCCCCGAGTGCCGCGACAGCGCTGCCGCGGCCACCACGGAGGGCCCCGTCGCGGGCCTCATGGTGCGCTGCATGGACGACGGTTCCACCACCACGCTGGGCAAGATCCAGGCCGGCACGCCGATGGTGGTCAACATGTGGGCCTACTGGTGCGAGCCGTGCCGCCGCGAGCTGCCCGCCATCCAGGAGGCCGCCGACACGCTCGGCGACCGGGTGCGGGTGGTCGTCTCCCACACCGACCCGTCCGAGACCAAGGGCTTCGACACGCTGGGCGCGCTCGGGATCGATCGGATGATCTCCGTCTCCGACCAGGAGGAGGAGCTGCCCGGGATCCTCGGTGCGCCGCCCGTGCTCCCGCTGACCGTCTTCGTGCGCGCCGACGGCACCGTGGCGCACGTGCTCATCCAGCCGATGTACAGCGAGCAGGACGTGCTGGACGCCGTCTCCGAGCACCTCGGGGTGACGGTGTGACCACCGATCCCCGGGCCGGGTCCGCGCCTGCCGAGAACATCGGCTCCACGCCCCGTATCGACGCTCCCGCTGTGTGGACGCCCCGCACCACCGACGGCCCCGTGCCCCGGCCCGGGGACATCACCGGCGTCCCGCACCCCGGGTGGATGGACCCGCTGCTGTCGGCGTGCACCGACGGCAGCTTCGACGGGCTGCTTCCCAAGCGGCGCCCGCCCCAGGACCGCGGCCCCAACGAGGTCGGGCGACCGCACCGCGACGCGGCCGTGCTCGTGCTGTTCTCCGGTTCGCCGGACGCGACCGGCCCCCGCCCGCCCGCGGATGCCCGCGTCCTGCTCACACACCGCGCGCCCACGCTGCGCAGTCACTCCGGGCAGGTGTCGTTCCCCGGAGGGGGCGTCGACGACACCGACAGCGGGCCCGTCGAGGCGGCCCTGCGCGAGTCCTGGGAGGAGACCGGCCTCGACCCGGACGGCGTGGACGTGCTCGCGGTGCTGCCGGAGCTCTACATTCCGGTCTCCAACTACTCGGTCGCGCCCGTGATCGGCTACTGGCGGGAGCCGATGGAGGTCGACGTGGTGGACCCGGGGGAGACGTCGCGGGTGATGACCGTGCCCGTCGACGAGCTGCTCGACCCCGCCAACCGGTTCCTCCTGCGGCACACCACCGGCTGGACCGGCCCGGCGTTCGGACACGACGACCTGGTGGTGTGGGGCTTCACCGCCGGCATCCTCGCCGCCATGTTCCACTCGGCCGGCTGGGATCTGGACTGGGACACCAGCGACATCCGCGACCTCGAGAAGACCCTCGAGGCGTCCGGAAACGGGGAGCGGCACCGCATGTCGGCCGAGGAGGCCCGCCGCGAGCACGCCGATCCGTTGGCCGACCGCACCGTCGCCGGAGTGCCCGGCGTGCGCTCGGGGCATGACGACGACGCGGTCGCCGGCGCCACGGACACCGGTGCGGCTGCTGACGCCGATCCCTCTGGTACCGACGGCTCCGCCCCCGGCACCTCTGACTCCGAGGCCCCCGGCCCCGGCGGCTCCGCCGCGGGGGCTTCCCCCGGCGAGGAGCCGCTGGACCTGCCCGCCGACAACCCGCGCCGGGGGTACCGGTGACGGGGTCCCAGTGGCTCGATCTGGCCCTGTTCGCGCTCGCCGCGGCGGCGGCCATCTCGGGCTGGATCAACGGCGCCGCGGCCTCGGGTTTCGCGCTGCTGGGCGTGGGCATCGGCGCCACGTCCGGACTGCTGGTCGCGCCCCATCTCGTCCGTGAGATCGACTCGCCACTCGGCAGGCTGTCGGCCGGGCTGGCGGTCATCGCGGCGATGGTGATCATCGGCCAGATCGCCGGCGTCACCATCGGGCGCGCGGCCAGGAGATACCTCTCGGGCACCGGGGCCAGACTCATCGACTCGACGGTGGGCGCGGTGTTCCAGGCCGCCGCGATGCTGCTGGTGGCGTGGCTCGTCGCCGTGCCCGTCGCCGCGCAGGAGGGCACCTCGCTGGGCAAGGCCGTCCGAGGGTCGTCGGTGCTGGCGAAGGTCGACGACATCGCGCCCGAGCAGTTGCAGCGGATCCCGGCGGAGTTCACCTCGGTTCTCGGCACCACCGGCCTGCCGGACATCCTCGGGCCGTTCGGGACGACCCCGTTGCAGGAGGTGGAGCCGCCGGACCCGGTGCTCTCGTCCTCCGAGGTCGTCAACCGGGTCGAGCCGTCGGTGCTGAAGATCCTCGGGCGCGCCGAATCGTGCAGCCGCGCGCTGGAGGGCTCGGGCTTCGTGGCGGCGCCGGGCCTGGTCATGACCAACGCGCACGTCGTGGCGGGCACGGACCGGGTGACCGTGCAGTCTGATGGGCGCGACCTGCCCGCCGAGGTCGTGGTCTTCGACCCCGGCGTGGACGTGGCCGTGCTGAGGGTTCCCGAGCTGTCGGCGCCGGTGCTGCCGTTCGCCGCGGAGCGCGCCCGGACCGGGGACAACGCGATCGTGCTGGGCTATCCCGGAAACGGTCCGTACCGCCCCGACGCCGCGCGTATCCGCGAGCGCGTGACCCTGCGCGGGCCGGACATCTACCGCCAGCAGACCGTCGAGCGCGAGGTGTACATCCTGCGGGGCACCGTGCGCGAGGGCAACTCCGGCGGCCCGCTGGTCACGCCGGAGGGCGAGGTCGCGGGCGTGGTGTTCGGCGCGGCGATGGATGCCGACGACACCGGCTACGCGCTCACCGTCGAGCAGGTGTTGCCGCAGCTCATGGAGGCGCTGGAGGCCCCGGGTCCCGTGCCGACCGGCTCCTGCGTGGGCGCGGCCTGACGGTTGGCGTGGCGGTTGGCCTGACGGTTGGCCCGGCGCGCACGCCAGGCCCCCGATGGCACCCAGTGGTGCCCTGTGGTGCGCAGCCGCCGGTGACGTCCAACATCCAGTTGCACCCAGCACCCAGTGGCTCTAAGCGGCAGTTGCACGACATCCCTTCGCGGTTGCAAGACTTCTGGTGCGGTTCGACGGGGGTTTTTCGCACGTTCTGTCAGGCAATCGCGAAGGGATGTCGTGCAACTGCGGGGATCGGGCGGTTGTGGGTTGGACGGTCGTGGATTGGGCGGCTGTGGGTTGGTGCGGGCGCCCGTGGAGCCGGCCGGCCG
Source organism: Dietzia sp. NPDC055340 (assembly GCF_053645335.1). NCBI lineage: Bacteria > Bacillati > Actinomycetota > Actinomycetes > Mycobacteriales > Dietziaceae > Dietzia > Dietzia sp. NPDC055340. Next base: position 69,958 of record NZ_JBSHML010000001.1, read on the forward strand.
GACGGTCAGGGGTCGGTGACGCTGCGGGCGAAGTCCACGATCAGGCGCGACGTCTCCGCGGGGGCCTCCATCGCCGGGTAGTGGCCGGCGCCGGGCACCTCGGCGGACCGGAAATCGCGGGCCCACGGCCCCGACGCCCGGACGGTCTCCGGCAGGACGAACCTGTCCTCCGCGCCGCTGATCCCCAACACCGGCTGGTCGAGCACGCCCGCGACGGTGTGGCGGAAATCGCGGCCGTCGGGACGGAACTGGCTTCGCACCATCCAGCGCCGGCTCTCCAGCGACAGGTGGGCCACCTTGGGGATGAGCATCGCGCGCCGCAGCAGGTCCGCGGACTCGCGGAAGTCCTCGGTCTCGGGCCAGTCGGGCCCCGAGCGGCTGCGCAGCATCTCCTCGACGGCGGCCGCCCCGTCACGCGTCAGCCGCCGCTCGGGCAACCGCGGCGCCTGGTCGGACAGCAGGCGGGGCACGAGTGCGCGCCGTTGCCCGTGATCGCGTAGCGCCGCGGTGCGCATGGCCAGTGGGTGGGGAGATCCGACGACGACGAGGCCCCTCACCGCGCGTGGCCGTCGATAGGCGGCGGTCCACGCCACGAATCCACCCTCGCCCTGGCCGACGATGACTGCGGAGGAATGGCCGAGCGCACGCACGAGGTTCGTGATGTCGGACGCCAGGGTCCAGGCGTCGTAGCCGCGGGGCGGTTTGTCGGAGTCGCCGTGGCCCCGGAGATCTACGGCGACGGCGTGAAAACCGGCCTCGGCCAGGGCGAGCAGGGGCGAACGCATGGTCCACCAGATACCGCTGAGCCCGTGGATCAGTAGTGCCAGGGGCGGGAGCTCGCCCGGCGGGGTGTTCTCCGGGAACGCCTCGGCGAGGTGCAGGCGGATGCCGTTGGCCGAGACATCACGATGCCGCCACGACCCGTCGATCCTGACGATCGACGGGTCGGGCGGCCTGTGCGCGGGGGGTTTCAGAGTCGTGCCGGATTCAGCGTGTCAGCTACTACTGAGTTCAGCGACGCGCGGACGGCTCGGGCGTCTCGGTGACCCGCACGGTGCCGGGCTTGGGGTCGCCGCCGGTGGGCATCGCCAGCTTGAGGTCGTTGACCGAGTCGATCGTGCGCTGCGGCTTACGGATCTTCTTGATCTTGAGGTAGCCGAGGAACGCGAAGAGGCCGGCCAGGAGCAGCAGGACCACGAACACGATGAGGAAGCCCATCCAGTCCCAGGTCTTGGTGCCGAACCACATCGAGATGAGCTTGGCCCACATGAACACGAACGGGAAGAACGAGGTGAGCAGAAGCACCAGCGCGGCCACGAAGAAGCCGGAGCCGGTCGCGGCCTTCTTGACCTGCTCGGTGACCTCCGTCTTGGCGAGCTCGATCTCGGCGCGCATCAGCGTGGACACGTGCGTCGAAGCGTTCTTGACCAAGGTGCCGATGCTGGCGTCGCCACGGCCGATCGAGTCGGCGTCGTGCAGGGGGATCGAGGCCTCGGTCGGCTTGTGGGTTCCCTGGGCGTGGCTCACGGTTGTTCCTCCATTGTCCGGCGACGGATACACCGTCTTCTCAGTCGGCCGGTGTACCGCCGTCCATCGTGCCACGACATGTGGCTGCCTTCACGCGCTACCCGTCAGCCGCGCGTGCCCTTCGTCCGGATCTGCTCCATGATCGTGGGATCAGAGAGAGTGGACGTGTCGCCGCCGTCGCGTCCCTCGGCCATGTCCTTGAGCAGACGACGCATGATCTTGCCCGACCGGGTCTTGGGCAGCTCGGGCACGATCGTGATGTCCCGGGGCTTGGCGATCGGGGAGATCTCGGTGGAGACCCGGGCGCGCAGCTCGTCGATCAGTGCGCGGTGCTGGTCGTGGTTGTCCACGGCGCTCTCGCGCAGGATCACGTACGCGACGATCGCCTGGCCGGTGGTCTCGTCGTCGGCGCCGACGACAGCGGCCTCGGCGACGGAGTCGTGGCCGACGAGAGCCGACTCGACCTCGGAGGTCGAGATCCGGTGGCCGGAGATGTTCATGACGTCGTCGACACGACCCAGGACCCACAGCGCGCCGTCGGCATCCCACTTGGCGCCGTCACCGGCGAAGTAGTAACCCTCCTCGGCGAAGCGGGACCAGTAGGTGTCGCGGTACCGCTCCATGTCGCCCCAGATGCCGCGCAGCATGGCCGGCCACGGCTCGGTGATCACGAGGAACCCCTGCTCCTCGGCCGGCACCTCCTGGGCGTCACCGTTGACGACGGAGACGTCGATCCCGGGCAGTGCCCGCATAGCGGAGCCCGGCTTGGTCTCGGTGACGCCCGGCAGCGGGGAGATCATGATGGCGCCGGTCTCGGTCTGCCACCAGGTGTCCACGATCGGGACGGCGTTGCCGCCGATGTGCTCGCGGTACCAACGCCACGCCTCCGGGTTGATGGGCTCGCCCACCGAGCCGAGGAGGCGGATCGAGCTCAGGTCGTGCGACTGGGGGATCTCTCGACCCCACTTCATGAACGTCCGGATGAGGGTCGGTGCCGAGTAGTAGATAGTCACGCCGTACTTCTCGATGATCTCGAAGTGCCGGTGCTCGTTCGGGGAGTTGGGCGTGCCCTCGTAGACGATGCAGGTCGCGCCGTTGGAGAGCGGGCCGTAGACGCCGTAGGTGTGGCCGGTGACCCAGCCGACGTCGGCGGTGCACCAGTAGACGTCCTTGCCCGGCTTGTGGTCGAACACCACGTCATGGGTGTACGAGGCCTGGGTGAGGTAGCCGCCCGTGGTGTGCACGATGCCCTTGGGCTTGCCGGTGGTGCCGGAGGTGTACAGCAGGAACAGCGGGTGCTCGGAGTCGAAGGCCTCCGGCGTGTGCTCTGTGGACTGGCCGGGGACGACCTCGTCCCACCACACGTCCCGCTCGTCCTGCCAGTCCACGTCGATGCCGGTGCGGCGGACCACGAGAACCTTCTGCACGGACTCGGCCGGGCCGTCGACGCTGGGCAGTGAGTCGCCCAGGGCCTCGTCCACGCCCGCCTTCAGCGGGGCGGGCTTGCCTCGGCGGAACTGCCCGTCCGCGGTGATGACCACCTTCGCCGACGCGTCATCGACACGCGAGCGCAGAGCCGCGGACGAGAATCCAGCGAACACCACTGAGTGGGTCAGGCCGAGACGAGCGCAGGCGAGCATCGCCACGTAGGTCTCCGGCAGTAGCGGCATGTAGATCGCGACGCGGTCGCCGGCCACCAGACCGAGAGAGCTGAGGTAGTTGGAGGCGCGGCTCACCTCGTCCTTGAGTTCGGCGTAGGTGATGTCTCGGGAGTCCTCGGTGGGCTCGCCCACCCAGTGGATGGCGACGCGGTCGCCGTTGCCGGCCTCCACGTGGCGGTCCACACAGTTGTAGGAGGCGTTCAGGGTGCCGTCGACGAACCACTTGGCCACCGGGGCGTCGGTCCAGTCAAGGACCTCGTTCCACTCGGAAGCCCAGTCCAGTCGACGCGCCTGCTCGTCCCAGAATGCCAGACGATCGGCGGACGCGCGCTCGTACTCGTCGGCGCCGACGTTGGCCTGCGCAGCGAACGCGGGATCAGGCGCGAAGGTCTCATTGGGGTCGTGATCGGTCATCAGAGGCTCTCTCTCGGGGACGGATTTCACGGCGGCCGGAGTCGACACGGCGGTAACGACCGGACCGATGGCTGTGAGCGTAGTCACATCTACGCCAGCACGTTCGGTAACCCACCCGACGGGGGGAAGGGAAGGGGGAGCCCCGCCCCCTGCGTTCAGTCGCGCTCTGCGGAGCCGTCCTTCTCGCTGTTCTGCGAGGTAGGCGCGGAATCGGAGGCTGCGGATCCGGGGCGGGGGCCCGTCGCGCGGTCCGGGGAACCGGGGGTCTTCACGGGGGAGGGGGAGGCCGGCGGCGTTGTCGTCGTCCCCTTCTCTTCTCGCGCGGTGGCGGGCCCGTCTTTCTCGGCGGTCTTCGCGTCGGGCCGGGCGGCGGCGTTGCTGGCGTCACCACGCTCGGAGACACCGTTGCGACGGCCGGCGGGCCCGGGGGTCGTCGTCTTGCCGGCGGGCCTGGGGGCGGCGGCCGCGCTCGCGGGCGACTTCGACTCCGGCTTCGGCTTCTCGGCGCCGGACTTCGGCTCGGGGACGTCGGCCTTGCCCGCGCCGGCCCCGGCTTCGGCCTTGGCCGCGCTGACCTTGGCGTCGGTCTTGCCAGCGTCGGCCCCGGCTTCGGCCTTGGCCGCGCTGTTGGCGTCGACAGTGGCATCGGTCTTGGCGTCGGTCCTGCCTCCAGCGTCGGCACCGGCCTTGACTCCGGGCTTGCCGCCGGGCTTCGGCTCGGACTCGCGACGGCCCCCGCGCGGCGCCTCGATGCCGTAGTACTCGAGGAGCTTGAGCTCCTGCTCGGGGGTGAGAGCGTCCTCCGTGTTGTCAGGGCGCGGTGAATCCCGGATGACGCTGCGGGTGTGATCGAGGTGCAGTTCGTCGTCGAGGAGGCGGGCGCCGTGGAGCGGTACGATCGCGTCGGCGGAGAAGATGCCGGTGGAGACGGTCGCGAAGGTGATCTTCCCGCTGGCATCGTCCACATAGACCTGGCGCACTGCGCCTACCTTGGTCCCGGTGGAATCGAAGGCGGTCGCGTCGAGCAGGGCGTCGAGCTGTTCCTTGAGGTTCACGGGGCCTCCGTGGGTCGGGGGATGGGCGCCGGGGTCCCGGCGGGGCCGGCGTCGTAGCCGTGATTACACCAGCTCGACAGCGGTTGAGGCAGCTGATAATCGGCTGTGTCGTGCGATTGGCCTGCGCGATACCCCCATGTCGCGGGTGGTGGCGGGTCGGTAACCTCGATGCCGTGAACACCTCTGCCGACGATCCGCTCGCCCCGCTGGTGGCGTTGCCCGGCGTGGCCGAGGCCGCAGACGCCGCCCGCTCGGCACTGGCCACGGTGCACCGCCACCCCGCGAACCGACGCGGGTGGCCCACCACCGCCGCCGAGTCCGTGCTGCGCGGGGCCCGCGCCTCGGCGGGCGTCGAGGGAGCCTCCGTGCGGTTGGATGCCGACTCCGAAACTGACGAGGTGCTGGCCGGCGCCCTGCGCGTCGCCGGCGAGCTCACCGGGGAGTCTCTGGACCGGGCGGTGGGGGTGTGGACGCGGTCACCGCTGCAGGAGCTCGCGCACCTCCATCTTCTCGCCGCGTCCGGGACCGGGGTGGTCCCCGAGAGCCTCGGACGCCCGCGTTCGGACGCCGGGGTCGCCGAGCGGCTGCAGGGGCTGGCCGAGCTCGTCACCGGAGGGACCCGCGTGCCCGCCCCGGTCCTGGCCGCCGTCGTGTTCGGTGAGCTGTCGGGGCTGCGGCCGTTCGGGTCCGCCGACGGGATCGTGGCCCGCGCCGCATTCCGGCTGGTCGTGGTGTCGACGGGCCTGGACCCGCACTGCCTCGGCGTTCCCGAGGTGACCTTCTACCGGGACCCGCAGGCCCACCGCCAGGCGCTGGAGGGATTCGTCGGCGGCACCGAGGACGGCGTCGCGAACTGGATCCTCCACTGTTGTAGTGCCCTGGAGAACGGAGCCCGCGAGGCCACCTCGATCGCCGACGCCGCAGGCGCCTGACACGCGAATGGCGGGCCGGCCCGGAGGCCAGCCCGCCAACTCACTGCGGTTCCATCGAGAGATCCGGGTACCAAGCGTCCTGTGGTCCGCCGTGTGGCCGGTCCGGGACAACCGTCGGTGACGACTGGCGCGGACCCACGGCCGGGGTTGCCTCTCGGGCGTCATCCGTCGCGTGGGTTCCGGAATATCGATGACGGTAGATCGAGCGGGGGGCCGTGACTTCTCTTCCGTCGCGGTCCTGGCGTTCTCACCACCGTGCCTTGAGCATGCCGGTCCGGCCGGGCCCGTAGCGATGGTAGGAACCCACAACAATCCGGCGGGCTCGTAGGCCGTTCCGGCCATCGCCACGAGGCGGTTCGGCGGCGGACGATGGCGGTTTGGTGCTTTGGCGAAATGCGGGCGTCGGGTCAGTTCCGGGTGGCGCGGGCGAAGGCCACCGCCGCCGCTCCCACCGCCACCGCGATCGCTCCGGCGCCGATGATCGGGCCGGTCGCGCGCTCAAGGGTGGGCAGCAGCGGGGTGGGGTTGGAGAACGTCAGGATCGGCCAGCCGCGCTCCAGCGCCTCGCGCCGCAGCACGCGGTCGGGATTGATCGCCGTCGGGTGGCCGACCTCCTCCAGCATCGGCAGGTCGGTGGAGGAGTCCGAGTAGGCGTAGCAGGCGTCGAGGTCGTACCCGTAGCGCTCGGCGAAGGCGCGGATCGCCACCGCCTTGCCCGGCCCCTGGCAGTAGAACTCGATCTCGCCGCCGTACCGGCCGTTCTCATCGCGGGACATCCGCGTGCCCGCGTAGTGGTCCGCGCCGAGCATCCGGGCTATCGGGGCGATGAGTTCCTCGCCGGAGGCCGACACGATCACCAGGTCATGCCCCAGCGCGCGGTGCTCGGCGAGCAATTCCTGGGCCTCGGCGTAGACGGTCGGCGAGACGGTGTCGGTGAGCCCTTCGGTGACGATCCGCTCGACGGTCGCCGGTTCCCAGCCCTTGGTGGCGGTAGCCATCGCCTGGCGCACCTTCTTCATCTGTTCGTCGTCCGCATCCGACAGGCTGAACGCCAGCTGCGTGTACGCCAGGTCGATCACGGACCGCCGCGACAGCATCCCCTCGTCGAGAAACGACTTGTTGAAGGCGAACACCGACGACGTGGCGATGATCGTCTTGTCGAGGTCGAAGAAGGCGGCGACCCTGCGGCGACGATGCGGTGGCCTGGGGCCGGGACGGCGGGGGGCGGACACGGTCCAACCATACTGACCTTGCGCCCCGTTCGGCTGTAAGTGATAATGGTCACGCCCATGAAACATGGGCATCCCCCCAAGGTGCTCAGTTCCCTCCCCCCGAGAACTGAGACTTTGAGAAACCGCGACATCCCCCTGTCGCGGTTTCTCGCATTTCGGCCATCAGTCCCCATCGGCCCCCGTTGACCCTGTCGGCCACGGCTGGTCCGTGCGGGGCCGCCAGCGCCGATGTGGGCGTCGGCCCGGGCCGCCTGCCCGCGGCATTCCACAGGCACGTCCCCCTCCACAGGCGGCGGCGAAATGGCCGGTCGGGCGGGGTCCACGGCCGTGGTCGTGGGACACGCTGAGCCCCGTGAACACGACTGCGAGTACCACCCGCCGCGCCGCCGACGTCGGCCGTCCCGGATGGAACGCCGACGGCGGGCACCCTCAGGACGCCGGTGCTGCGAGGGCCCGCCGGGTCGGGGTGGCCGTGGACGACCCGGACCTGGACGCCGACGTCCGGGCGATCCTGGCGGCTCTCGCCGTGGACGCCGCACCCGGCGAGGACCCGTCCGTGGATCTGGTGGTGACCGATCGTGGCGGAGGCGGCGACCGGGCCGCCGGAGCCGACCCGGCCGGGCCGGGGGAGGGTGGGGTGCGCCGCGTGCGGGTCGCACCGGACCGAGCCGGGGTCGACGACGACGAGACCGGCCACGAGGTGATCCGGCTCCCGTCCGGGACCGGCGATCTGGTCGCGCTCCTCATGACGCCGGTAACGGGCCGGGCTGGGAGTCGGTTGGTCGTACTCGGCGCGGTCGGAGGCTGTGGGACCAGCACCGTGGCGGCAGCGCTCGCGATCCGGGCATCGCCGAGGCGGCGCACGCTGCTGGTCGAGACGGACCCGTGCGGCACCGGGCTCGACCTGCTGCTGGGCGTCGAGGACGAGCCAGGCCTGCGCCTGCAGGACGTGCGGGCGGACCTCGGCGGCCCCGACCCGGAAGCCCTGTGGGCCGCCGTCCCCAAAGCGCGACCCGGGCTCGGCTTGCTCGCGCGATCCCGCCCGGCCGACGCGATGGCCGTCACAGCTCTTGCCCCCGATGGCGGAGCCGGGGCGATGCGCTCCCACCGGGACGCCGGTGGGCTGGTCGTGAGCGATGCGGGCGGGCTGGGCGATGGCACGCCTGTGGGGGTTGGTGACGATGTCGTCGTCGTCACCAGGGCCGATCTCCCGGGCGCGGTGGCGGCCGGCAGGGCGGTGCGCAGGGCGTCCGACGCTGTCGTGGTCGTGCGCACCGGCCGCGGCGACCCGCTGCACGCGGCGGACGTGGCGGGCTTCGCGGGCGCGGCGCGGTGGCATGTGCTGCCGGAGATCCGCGGGGTTAGACGGGCGGCGGGGTCGGGCGGGCTGATCGCCGCGCTGGACCGGGGCCGGGCCGGCGGGGTCCGGCGACTCGGGGCACTCGCGGACACGCTACTCGACGAGGTGGGCCCGGATGCGCACCGATGACGTCGAGGCCGCGGGGGTGCCGGTCGATCTCGTGGACCGGGTGCGGGCGCGGCTGGCGGGACGGGGGGTGGAGCCTGAGCCGGACGAGGTGGTGCGTGCCGTCCGCGCCGAATCCGGGGTGTTGCACGGGCACCTCGACCTGCTGCGGACCGCGCGACTTGTGCGCGAACACCTCGCCGGTGCGGGACCGCTCGAGGCGCTGCTGGCGCAGCCGGGCGTCACGGACGTGGTGGTCGACGGGCCCGGCCCCGCGCTGGTGGACCGCGGACGGGGGCTCGAGGAGACCGACGTGGTGGTCCCGACGGAGGCGGAGCTGCGGGCGCTCGCGGTGCGGTTGGCCGGGCGGGCGGGGCAGCGGCTCGACGACGCCCGGCCCTGGGCCGACGGGGTGGTGCGCTCGCGGGACGGGATCGCGTGGCGTCTACACGCGGTGCTGCCGCCGGTGGCCGTCGACGGCACCTGTCTTTCTTTACGGGTGTCGCGACCGGCGGAGGCGACGTTCGACCGGCTCGTGTCGTCCGGGACCGTGCCCGCCGAGGCGGACGCGCTGCTGCGAGGGCTCGTCGCCGCGCGCGTCGGTTACCTGGTGGTGGGCGGCACCGGCTCGGGGAAGACGACGATGCTGGCCGCCCTGCTCGGGCTGGTCCCGGCGGGCGAGCGTCTGCTGTGCGTGGAGGACTCCCCGGAGCTGCGGCCCGCGCACCCACATGTGGTGAGGCTGGTCGTCCGGCACGGCAATGTCGAGGGCGCGGGCGAGGTGGCGATGTCGGACCTGGTCCGGCAGGCGCTGCGGATGCGCCCCGACCGGATCGCGGTGGGGGAGGTGCGCGGCGGCGAGGTAGCGGACCTGCTGGCCGCGCTCAACACCGGGCACGACGGCAGTGCGGGCACCGTCCACGCCAACTCGCCCACTGAGCTGCCGGCGCGCCTCGAGGCGCTGGGGGCGCTCGGCGGGCTGGACCGCGCCGCGTTGTCCGCCCAGGTCGCGGCATCGTTGCGGGTCGTGGTGGGGATGCGGCGGCGGCCCGACGGGCGGCGGGGTGTCGACTCGATCGGGGTGGTGCGTCGCGAGTCGCACGGAATCGTGGTGGACCCGGCCTGGCGCGCCGACGGCGGCGACGTCCCGGGCCGCGAGGTGCTCGCCGCCCTGCTCGGGGAGCACGGCCGGTGATCGGCGGCGCGCTCCTGCTGGCGGCGGCGTTGCTCGTCTGGCCGGCCGGCGCGGCGACGATGCGACTGCGAGGGATTGCTGCTGATCCGGACCCGGTGGCGGCGCCGGACGCGCCGGAGCTGTGGCGCGTTGTCGAGCGCCTGCCGGTGGCGGTGGTGGTCCCCGCCGCGGTGGCGATCGTGCCCCTGCTCATCGGTGGGCCACTGCACGCGTGCGCTGCTGCGATCCTCGCGGCCACGGGAGTCGACCTCCGGCGGCGGGCCGGGCAGCGACGAGGAGAGCTCGCCGCGTTCGCGGGCTGGGAGCGGGCCCTGGACGAGGCGTCCTCCGCGCTGCGGGCGGGAGCCGCACCGGGGACCGCGCTGCGCCGGGCCGCAGAGGCCGCTGTCTCTGCGCATGTGGAGGTCGCAGCTGTGCTCACCGCGGCGTCCGCGCACGCCGATCTGGGCGGGGAGGTGTCGGCGGCGTTCCGGGTCGGGGGAGCCGACGGTGCCGGTGGTTCGAAAGAAGTGAACCCCGCGCCCGCCGGCTGTGACCAGCGGTCGATAGCCGAGCGGATCGCGGCGGAGCTGGCCGGGGCCTGGCTGCTGGCGACCCGCCACGGGGTCGTGCTGGCGGACGTCGTGGACGGTCTGCGGGCTGATGTCGCATCACGGCGAGAGAGGGCTCTCAGGGTCGACGCCACGCTCGCCGGCCCCCGGGCCACCGCGGTCATCCTCACCTGCCTGCCGCTGTTCGGGGTATTACTCGGTTCCGGGTTCGGCGCCGACCCACTCGGCGTGCTGGTTGACGGACTGCTCGGCGGGGCCCTCTGCCTGGCCGGCGCGATGTTCCTGTCCGCGGGCCTGCTGTGGACCGACCGGATCGCGGGAGGTGCGGCCCGATGACGCTCGCGCTCCTGCTGCTCGCCACAGCGGTGTGCGTGGCGCCATGGTGCGGGGCAGCCGTCGGCAGACTCGACAGGCTGCGCCCGCCGGACGGACGCCCTGGAGCGCCCTCGGTGGATCACCGAGCCGGTGATCGGCCCGGCCGAAGGGAGGAAGCGCCGGGGGACGACCCGGGCTCTGTCCTGCCGCACGCCCTGCTGAGGCTGCGGGCCGCCCGGTTCCTGCGCGGGCGCGCCGGCCCCGACCCGGACGTGCTCGCCCAGGTCGTGGACCTCCTCCGCGCCGCCCTGACCGCCGGGCTCCCCGCTCCCGACGCGCTGGCCGCCGTGGCCGACGCCGTCGGCGATACCCGGCCGAACGTGGCGGCGCCGCTGCGCACCGCTGGCGCCCGGTTGCGGCTCGGCGCCACTCCGGAGGAGGCCTGGCTCGACGTGCCGGGCGTCGAGCACCTCTCTCCGCTCCAGTCCGTACTGGTCCGCGCCACCGACGGAGGCGGATCGGTGAAAGCCGCCCTGGAGCACACCGCCGTCCGCATGCGAGCCGAGGCCGACGCCGCCGCCACGGCCCGGGCCGAGCGCGCCTCCGTTCTGGTGGCCGGCCCGCTCGGACTGTGCTTCCTGCCCGCCTTCGTCTGCCTGGGAGTCCTGCCCGTCGTGGTGGGACTGGCGGACGGGATGTTGCCGGGGATCGGGTTATGACCCCGACCCGGCCCCACGGATTCCGGGGCGGAGACGCCGCCCCGGTCACGAAAGAAGGAGAACGCTGATGACCATCAACTGCACCACCGGAATCGCTGACCGGCCCGCCACCGGGGCCGCCTCGCCCGTCGAACCCCCGGCCGAAGCCCAACCCGCGGCTATGGGCGAGCCGACAGATGCGTCGCTCGACCCCGGGCCCGACACCGAGCCCGATCCCGAGCCCGCCCCTCAGAATCCCGTGATCACCGGCTCGCGACTGGCCCGGGCCCGCGTGATGCTCCGACGACGGTTCGCCGGCGCCACCTGCGCCGAGGCGGGCATGAGCACGGTGGAGTACGCGGTGGGGACGATCGCCGCCGCGGCGTTCGGCGCGGTGCTCTACACGGTGGTCAGCGGCGACTCGATCCCCGACGCTCTCGGCGGGATCATCGAGCAGGCTCTCAACACCTCGGTGTGACCGTGTCGCGTCGGCTCCGCGTGGCGGCCGGGAGTTCTGCGGCGCCGAGTGGTCGAAGATCCGGCTCCTTCGCCGAACCTTCCTGGGGAAACGTGAGCGGGTCTGACCCCGCGATGCGCCGCGCGGGTGCGGACTCCGGGTCGGTGACGGTCGAGGCGGCACTGGGTATCGCGTCTCTGATCACGGTGCTGGCGGTCGCCGCCGCGGGGGCCGGCGCGGCGGCGACCCAGCTCCGGGTGGTCGATGCCGCCCGCGAGGCCGCGCGGGTCGCCGCGACCTCCGGCACGGGGCCGGGCCGGTCGGCCGGTCGGGCCGCCGCTCCGGAGGCCGACGTCACCGTGGAAGCCGGCGGCACCCACGTCACCGCCGTTGTGGTGGCACCGGCGCGGGGACTGCCGGGTGTGGAACTCCGCGCCCGGGCGGTCGCGCGCGTCGAGCCCGGAGCGACGGGGTGACGGCCCGCCTGCGTCCGGGACCGCGCCCGTCGGGATGGGGGAGGGCCGACGACGACACGGGCGCCATGACCGTCGCCACCGCGTTCGCCGTGGCGGCGATCCTGGCTCTGGCCGTGGCGGTGCTGCTGATCGGGCGGGCTGCGGTGGCCGCGCATTCCGCCCGGTCGGCCGCGGACCTGGCCGCGCTCGCCGCAGCACATGCCCTTCGAGAGGGCGAGGACGCGTGTGGGGTGGCCTCCGGAATTGCTGTCGCCAACGGGGCGGGACTGGCGGTGTGCACGATCGACGGTGATGACGTGGTAACGCGCGTGGAAGTGCCGGTCGACCTCGGGCTGTTGGGAACACGGACGGCGTCGGCGGTGGCCCGCGCCGGGCCGGTCTGATTCCCGGCTGATTCACCGACGTCGCGGGTTGCCGGCAGGCCCGGGGGGGTCTCAGCTTTCGGAAGACGCCGGAGGGAAGGAGATGCGAGCGGCGAGCATCCGCTCGCGGAGGAGGTCGTAGACCGGACGCGAGCCGAGCAACTGTGGAACGATCACCGCGGTCACGCTGGCGGCGAGCAGCGGAACCGCGACCGCGGTCGAGGCACACATCTCCATCACCAGGATCGCGCCGGTCAACGGCGCACGCACGACAGAGGTGAACATCGTGGCCATGCCGACGAGCATGAGAGCCGGCGCGAGTTCGGTTCCCACCCCGGGGGAGATCAGGTCGACGATGTGTCCTGCGACCAGTCCGAACAGCGCACCGAGTGCGAGCATCGGCGCGAACAATCCGCCCGGAGTACCGGCGGCATAGGAGAGCGGGCCGGCGATGAAGCGAACCACCACGATCACGGCAACGCCGACAAAGGTCAACTGCTGGCCGGTCAACAGTGCCTGGGTCAGGTCGTCGCCACCGCCGACGAGGGTGGCGTCGACAGTCAGGGCCACACCGATCAGTGCTCCGATCACACCGATCTTGAGCAGCGGCGGAATGCGGTGCAGGTCGTCGAACCAGGCCAGGAGCACGAGGATGAGACGGTTGTATAGCACTCCGAAGAGTGCGACGACCACGCCGAAGATCGCGAAGATCGGAAGCTTCGAGAAGGCGGGCTCCGCGATCGCCGGTACGTGGAAGTCCGCGCGGTCGCCGAGGATAAGTCGGCTGGTCATCACCGCGACCGCCACCGACGCCATGGTCCACACAACGTATCGAACTCTGATCTTGTGGGTGATCTCCTCCAGACAGAACAGGGTCCCGGCGATCGGGGCGTTGAACGCGACGGCGAGTCCGGCGCCCGCCAGCGCCGACTGCATGGTCTGGATCTCGTCGACGGTGGCCCGGGCGGTCCTTCCGCACCACGCGCCGATAGTGGCGCCCATGTGCACGGTCGGACCTTCTCTGCCGAGCACCATGCCACCGAGCCCTATGGAGAGGAGCCCGCCGACAAAGCGCGCGGGCAGGACACTGAGCGGCGCGGCCTCGGCCTCGCCCCTCTGGACGGCCTCGACATGCTGGATGCCACTGCCCGCAGCGAGCGGGACTTTCGTGGCGATGAGTCCGGCCACCACCGCAGCGGCCGCCGACATCGCTACCGGGATGAGCCATCCGGCCCCGCCGAGGTCGTGCGACCAGGTCACGACGTCTAATCGGAACTGGTTGGCCTGAACGAGTAGCCAACGGAAAGAACCACCAGCAGCCCCTGCGAGGACACCCGCGAGCACGGCGAGCAGGGTCATCCATACAAGGATGCGGGTGCTGTTCTCGCGGGTCTCGTCTCCACGGGCGTCCCCGCTGCCGGTGCCAATATGGGTCGGGGACACAGCTTGACCATAGGCCTGGCGACGGGAGTCCGCGGCGAGACGCGCAGTTGACCTTCAGCGAACTCCGGTCGTCTTTCCTGGTGGGTCGCCGCAGATCGTTGCGCTGCCGTGCCACTAGCGTTGTGCGCGGACGGGATTCGGCCGCACGGATCGGTAGATGAGCCCGCCACCACCGTTGTCGTCGTCGCACAATCCGGCACCACCGACTACGCGGCGCCGACCTCAGTCAACTGCCCCACCACCTCCGCCAGGAGCGCGATCGCACCCGGCTTGGAGAGCGGATCGTTGCCGTTGCCGCACTTAGGGGACTGGATGCACGACGGGCACCCCGACTCGCATTCACAGGACCGGATGGCCTCCAGCGTCGCCCGCAGCCACGCCTCGGCGCGCCGGAACCCGCGCGCGGCGAAGCCGGCCCCGCCCGCGTAGCCGTCATAGACGAAGACCGTTGGCAGGCCGGTGTCCGGGTGCAGGGCCGTCGACACCCCGCCGATATCCCAGCGGTCACAGGTCGCGACCAGTGGCAGCAGCCCGATCGCCGCGTGCTCGGCGGCGTGCAGCGCGCCCGGCCAGTCCGCTTCCTCCAGCCCCGCGACCCGGAGCAGCTGTGGGGTGACGGTGTAGACCACCGCGCGCGTGGCCAGCGTCGTCTCGGGCAGGTCGAGAGGGGTCACGTCGAGGATCTCCCCACCACGCAACCGTCGCTGGTAACCGGTCACGCGGGTGGTCACCTCCACGTCGGCGAAGGATAGGGTCACCGGCCCGGCCGGAACCGACTCGAGCGTGGAGATCAGGTCGATGGTCACCTGCTCCCGCGCCGACGTGGTCCACTCCGGCTCCTCGGGACGGCACAGGGCCAGCCCGTCGTCGAGATCCAGTTCGTCCACCACGAACGACTCGCCCTGGTGCAGGTACAGCGCCCCCGGGTGGACCTGAGAGCGGGCCCGGACCGAGTCGATGGTGCCGAGCATCCGCCCGTCCAGGGTGTCCACGATCATGACCTCCGCCCCGCCGGTCCCGCGGATATCGACCTCGGCATGCGGAGCGTGGTCGTCGGCGGAGGGATACCACCCCGCCGGCCGGCGTCTGACCAGGTTGTCGTCGGCGAGCGCCTCCAGTACCTCCGTCGCGCCCCACGCGGCGGCCTCGGCGTGCGACATCGGTCGCTCACTCACCGCGCACCGCAACTGGCCCGCCAACAGCACCGGGTTACGCGGATCGGTGACCGTCGCCTCCACGGGGCGCCCGAGCAGCGCCTCGGGATGGTGCACGAGGTAGGTGTCGAGCGGGTCGTCGCGCGCCACGAGCAGCACCAGCGCGCCCTGGCCACGGCGTCCCGCACGGCCGGCCTGCTGCCAGAACGAGGCGATCGTGCCGGGGAATCCGGCACTGACCACGGCGTCGAGCCCGGAGATGTCCACGCCCAGCTCGAGCGCCGACGTCGACGCCACCCCCACCAGCGCGCCCTCCGCCAGGTCTCGTTCGAGCCGGCGGCGGTCGTCGGCCAGGTACCCGGCGCGATAGGCGGCGATCCGCCCGGCGAGCTCGCGTCCGCGCGCGCCGTGGTCCGTGGCGAGCTTCTCGCGGGCACGCAGGGCGGTGGACTCGGCGCCCGCCCGGGAGCGCACGAACGTCAGTGTCCGCGCGCCCTCCGCGACGAGTGAGGCCATGAGCGTCGACGACTCCACCGGCGCCGGCCGCCGCACCGGGGCGCCGTTCTCCCCGGTGAGCCCCTCCATCAGGGGTGGTTCCCACAGTGCGACGGTGCGGCCGCCCTGCGGCGAGGCGTCGTCGGTGACCTCGACGCAGTCGCGGCCGGTGAGGGTGCTCGCCGCGGCCGCGGCGTCGGAGGTGGTGGCCGAGGCCAGGACGAAGGTGGGATCGGCGCCCAGGGCACGGGCGAGGCGGTCGAGCCGGCGCAGGACGAGGGCCACGTTGGAGCCGAACACGCCGCGGTAGGAGTGACATTCGTCGACGACGACGAAGCGCAGCCCCCGCAGGATGCGCGTCCACTGGCGGGCGCGGCCGAGCACCGAGAGATGCAGCATGTCCGGGTTGGTGACGATCCACCGCGAGTTCTCGCGGATCCACGGCCGGGCATCGGTCGGGGTGTCGCCGTCGTAGGAGGCGGGGGCGACGTGGGCGAGGTCGGGGACCGCGTCGACCAGCGAGATCACGGACGACAGCTGGTCCTGGCCCAGCGCCTTGGTGGGGGACAGGTACAGCACGCACGCGTTGCGGTCCGCCGCCAGTGCGCTGAGCGCGGGCAGTTGGTAGCCCAGCGACTTGCCGGACGCCGTGCCGGTGGCCACCACCACGTCGCGGCCGGCGTGGGCGTGGTCGGCGGTGGCGACCTGGTGGGCCCACGGGCGGTCCACTCCGCGGCCGGTCAACTCGTCGACCAGCCCCGGGTGCGCCCACCGCGGCCAGTCGGCGTGGCGGGCCTCGCGGGCGGGCAGGTCCACGGCGTGGGTGAGCGGGGACGAGTCGGCGGGCAGCTGGTCGAGCAGATGCCCCAGGAGTTCACGTCCGTACGTCGTCACCCCTCGACCGTAGAGGGAAGCGGGGGCGCGTCGGGCGGTGGCGTGGGCGTGAACCGGCGACGAACTTCCCTTATCCACGAGCGACCTGCAGAGATCGGTTCTCCCGCGGACGCTCTCGTGATCTACTGGACGCGGCCGTCTCATCCACCTCGGATTCCGGGGTGGGGGCGCCGGCCCGACGCGCGTGGCCATCCCGCGAGTCGCATCTGGCAGTACGGAAAAGGAATGCAGTAAACATGGCACAGGGCACCGTCAAGTGGTTCAACGCGGAGAAGGGCTACGGGTTCATCGCCCCCGAGGACGGTTCCGCCGACCTCTTCGTCCACTACTCCTCCATCGAAGGCAGCGGCTTCAAGTCGCTCGAGGAGAACCAGCAGGTCGAGTTCGAGGTCGGTGAGGGCCAGAAGGGTCCTCAGGCGCAGGCGGTCCGCGCGCTCTGACCATCCCGGTCGATCTGGTCGAGGCCCCCACCGCATCCGCGGTGGGGGCCTCGCATCGTGTCGGAGGGCGGCCGTAGGCTCAGGCGCGTGACGCAGCTGTCGTTCTTCGCCGCGGACTCCCACGTCCCGGAGCCCGCGGATCTGGAGGGTGCGCTGGCCGCCCGGGGCCAGTCGACGCTCACCGACGCCCTGGCACAGGTGTCGGTGGCTCTCGACGCGCCGTGGCGGGCGGATGCGCTGATGTCGCTGCTCGCCGAGGCCGGCCTCAATCCTGTGCGCGCGGAGGCGGACCGGGACGGGCGGTGCACGGTCTCCACGGGGCGATCGGCGGCGCTGGTCCCGGTCGTGCGGCGGTGGCGGCGGGGCGCGGTCTCGGCGGTCCCGGCGGGGTGGACCCCTTCAGCGGGTGCGCTGCGCGTGTGGTTTCTGACCGCGGGACGGATCACCCCGGGTGGTGTCATCGAGCTGGGGATCGACGCCGGCCCGGAACAGCACGCCCCGCGGCGGGCCGCCCTGGGGGAGTCGCTGGACCGCGTCGGTATCCGGTCGACCTACATCGGTTCGAAGGGCGGTGGGCCGATGCTCAGGCTGGGGACCGCGCGGGCTCGTGCGCGGCTGGCCCAGAACCTCGGGGCGGCGCCTGCCGAGGTCCCCGAGGGGTGCTGGCCCGGGTAGCGTCTGTTCGTATGTGCATGCTCGTCGTGGCGCGTCGGGTGCATCCCCGATATCCCCTCATCGTCGTGGCCAACCGCGACGAGGTACTCGACCGGCCCACCGAGCCGCTGCACGAGTGGACCGCCGAGCGCGAGGGGACCGCAGGCATCGTGGCCGGGCGGGATGTCACGGCCGGCGGGACCTGGCTGTCTCTGGCCCCCGGCGGGCATTTCTCGGCGGTGACCAACTTCCGCGAGCCGGGCACGCCGCCGCCGTCCGATGCCTCACGCGGCGAACTCCCCGTTGACGCTCTCGCCGGGCCGGTGCCGACGACCGACTATGTGCGCCACATCGCCCCGGACCTCGACCGGTACGCGGGGGTCAACCTGTTGGCCGGGGATCCCGACGAGCTGTGGTGGGCGTCCAACCGGTCCCGTCGCGGACCCGAGCGGCTGGGGGAGCAGGTGCACGGCCTGTCCAACGCCGCGCTGGACACGCCGTGGCCGAAGGTCACCGGGGCGGCAATCGACGTGCAGCGCTACGTCGACGACGACGCCGTCTCCCACCCCGACTGGTCCACCCCGCTCCTCGACCTGCTCGCCGACCGCCGCAGAGCCCCGCTCCACCGTCTTCCGCGAACCGGCGTGCCCCTGACCCAGGAGTGGCGACTTTCCTCGCGGTTCGTCCGCGTGGGTAGGTGGTACGGCACCCGGTCGACCACCGCGATCCGGATCGACGAGCACGGCACCACCGATGTGGTCGAGCGCACTTGGGACGCCCGCGGGCGGATCGCAGGGACGGCGACGGCCCGGGTCTGAGACGCGGGGCCGCCCGCCCCGTCCCGTCCCGCCCCGCGCCTCGCCGCCTCGTGCCTCGGCGGGTTGCAAGACACCGCCCCACAGTTGCAAGACCTCCGGTGCGCAATACACGGCCAGGTTCGCACGAGATGCCTTGCAACTGGAGGGCGTTGTCTTGCAGCCGGGGAGGGCCGCCCGGCCGGGGTTCAGGTCAGGCGACGGTCCAGGTGTTGGGGCCGTCCAGGAGTGCCTGGAGGTCGCCGGGGGCGGTCTCCTTGGCGGTGGCGACCTGGGCGCGGGCCTGGTCGTCGTAGGTCGGGCGGTGGATCTGGCGGATGATCCCCATGACCGTGTACTGCAGATCCTGGCTGGACAGGTTGGCCAGTGCGTGCGCATAGGCGGGGTCGTCGGTGTGGGCGTCGTGGACGATGATGTCCGCCTCGTCCACGTCCGCGGTGGCCGCAACCTTCAGCGAGAATCCGTTGCGCACGACGCAGTGCTGTCCCTCGTCGCCGAAGACGATCTTCTCGCCGTGACGCACAGGGATGAGGTGGTCGGCAGCGTTCTCCTTGCGGAGGATGTCGAAGGAGCCGTCATTGAAGATCGGGCAGTCCTGCATGATCTCCACAAAGCTGGTGCCGCGGTGCACGGCGGCGGCTTCGAGGACCTCGGTCAGCCCCTTACGGTCCGAGTCGAGCGCGCGGGCCACGAAGGAGCCCTCGGCCCCCAGAGCCAGCGACAGGGTGTTGAACGGGTGGTCCAACGAGCCCATGGGGCTGGATTTGGTGACCTTGCCCGTCTCGGAGGTCGGCGAGTACTGGCCCTTGGTCAACCCGTAGATCCGGTTGTTGAACAGCAGGATGTTGAGGTTGACGTTGCGACGCAGCGTGTGGATGAGGTGGTTGCCGCCGATCGACATGGCGTCGCCGTCCCCGGTGACGACCCACACCGACTGATCCTCGCGCGTGGTGGCCAGGCCGGTGGCAATCGCCGGGGCGCGGCCGTGGATCGAGTGCATGCCGTACGTCTCGAGGTAGTACGGGAAGCGGCTCGAGCAGCCGATGCCGGAGATGAAGGTGATGTTCTCCCGCTTGAGGCCCAGCTTGGGCAGCAGGGAACGGATGGTGGCCAGGATGACGTAGTCACCACAACCGGGGCACCAGCGCACCTCCTGGTCAGAGGTGTAGTCCTTGGGCTTCTGCGGAGCATCCGTCTTGGGAACATGCGCCAGCGCGTCCAGCGGCAAATTGGTGCCGACGAGTCCGGAATCGGTACTTGTCATGGGTATCCTCTCCTCGCTCGTGATGTCAGCGGCGGTTGGCGGTGGTGGTGCCGGTGGCGGTAGTCCCCAGGCGGCGGTTACTGGCGGCGGGCTTACCGGTGGTGGTGGCCACGCCGTTGAGCGCCAGGCGGTACTTGTCGTGCTCGGCGTGCGTGAGACGGCCGGCGAACTCGGCCTCGATGGCCTCCTGCAGCTCCTCGGCGGAGAATGCCATGCCCTGCACCTTGGTGATGGGCTGGATCTCTGCCGGGAAGCGGGCCTTGAGCAGCATGGACAGCTGGCCGAGGTTCATCTCCGGAACCAGGACGCGGCGGTACTGGCCCAGGACCTCGCCGATGTTGGCGGGCAGCGGGTTGAGGTGTCGCACATGGGTGCGGGCGACGCGATGTCCGTTGGCGCGGGCGCGGCGCACAGCCTCGCCGATGGGGCCGTAGGACGAGCCCCAGCCGATGACCAGCACGTCCGCCTCGCCCGAGGGGTCGTCGACCTCGAGGTCAGGAACCTCGATCAGCGCGATCTTCAGTGCGCGGATACGGGTCATCAGGGCGTGATTGTCGCCGGTGTAGGAGATATTGCCGGTGCCGTTGGCCTTCTCCAGGCCGCCGACGCGGTGTTCCAATCCCGGGGTGCCGGGGATGGCCCAGTCGCGAGCCAGAGTCTCCGGGTCACGGGCGTAGGGCAGGTACTCAATAGCATCCTCGCCCTCGGGCACGCTGGCCAGGTTCTTGTCGATCCTGGGCAGGGCCTCCACCTCGGGCAGCAGCCACGGCTCGGAGCCGTTGGCGATCGCGCCATCCGAGAGCAGGATGACCGGCGTGCGGTAGGTGACAGCGATTCGGGCGGCCTCGCGGGCGGCGTCAAAGCAGTCGGCGGGCGACTGCGGCGCCACCACGGCGACCGGCGATTCGCCGTTACGGCCGAACAGGGCCTGTAGCAGGTCGGACTGCTCGGTCTTGGTGGGCAGACCCGTCGACGGGCCGCCGCGCTGGACGTCGATGATCACCAGCGGCAGCTCGGTCATCACCGCCAGGCCGATGGCCTCGGACTTGAGGGCCAGGCCGGGGCCGGAGGTCGAGGTGACCCCCAGGGCGCCGCCGTAGGAGGCACCGAGAGCGGCGGCGACGCCGGCGATCTCGTCCTCGGCCTGGAAAGTGGTCACGTCGAACTGCTTGAGCTTGCTCAGCTCATGCAGGATGTCCGAGGCCGGGGTGATGGGGTAGGTACCCAGGAAAACCGGCATCTCGGCGGAAACACCTGCAGTGACAAGGCCGTACGCCAGAGCGGTGTTGCCCGTGACCTGGCGGTAGCGGCCCGACGGCAGCTTGGCGGGCTGGATCTCGTACTCCGAGGCGAAGGCCTCGGTGGTCTCGCCGTAGTTCCAGCCGGCGCGCAACGCGAGGATGTTGGCCTCGAGGATGGTCGGCTTCTTGCCGAACTTGTCCTGCAGGAACGTCTCGATGGACTCAACCGTGCGGCCGTACATCCACATGAGCAGACCCAGCGCGAACATGTTCTTGCAGCGCTCGGCGTCCTTCTTGCCGATGTCGACCGATTCGACGGCGCCGATGGTGATCGTGCCCATCGCGACCTCATGGACCTGGTAGGCCTCGAACGCGGGCGATCCGAGCGGATTGGACTCGTAGCCGACCTTGGTGAGGTTGCGCTTGGTGAACTCGTCCGAGTTGACGATGAGGATCCCGCCCGACGGCAGGTCGGCGATGTTCGCCTTGAGCGCGGCCGGGTTCATGGCCACCAGGACGTCGGGACGGTCACCGGCGGTGAGGATGTCGTAGTCCGCGATCTGGATCTGGAAGCTGGAGACACCATGGATCGTGCCCTGCGGGGCACGGATCTCGGCCGGGTAATTCGGCTGGGTCGCCAGGTCATTGCCGAAGGCTGCTGCTTCGGAGGTGAATTGGTCACCAGCGAGCTGCATGCCGTCACCAGAGTCACCCGCGATACGGATGACCACCTTGTCCAGCCTGGTCTTGGACACATTGCCCACCGCTGCTGACCTCCGTTGAGTCGTGATGATCGGGCTGAACGGGTGTGTCCGTTCAACCACCGACGGTACGCCGGTTCCGGCGTGCCTTCCGGCCACGTCAGATTCCGCAGAACTGTAACAGGTTACAGTTCGCATCCGTGGCTGCTCCTCACAAGTGTAGACCGGTCTGTCTATGTGAAGCCATTCCGCGGGCTGGTCCGATGAATTCGCCGTCGCGGCGCAGCGACGATGAAAGACTTATCACTATGTCCCCAGTTCGTGAGAGAGCGTCAGCCGGCCTCGTTGTCGCCGTCGCCACCACCTCTATCGCCACTGTCCTCCTGCCACTTGCGGTTCCCGCCGCGGGGGCGACCCCGACCGCGGCGGTCGCCCCCGTGGCTGCAACCGCGGCGACCGGCGTCGACACCCTCACCTGGGCTGCGTGCCCGGCCAGTTCGCCGGAGGACGAGTTCTACGGGATGCCCCGCGCCGACGTCCTCTGCGCCACAGTCCCGATCCCCCTCGATCACTCTGACCCCGGCGGCCGCAAGGTCGACGTGGAAATCCGCCGGATCACCGCCGCCGGGGACCGGACCGGAACCGTCTTCGGGAACCCCGGCGGGCCGGGCGCCGATGCGCGGACGCTCTGGTACTCCGCTATAGACGCGGCCCAGGACTCGCCGATGGACACCATCCGGCGGGACCACGATCTGGTGGTGGTGCAGCCACGCGGGCTCGAGGGGGCCGGCTCGCTCGAGTGTGCGCCCGACCGGGCGGGGGAGCTCAGCGCGGTCGCGGCGGCAAAGGCGTGCATGGACGCCGACTCCGAGCTCGTCTCGTCGATCACCACAGAGAATCTCGTCCGGGACCACGAGTACGTGCGTCAGGCCATGGGTCTGGGTCGCATCACTTACTTCGGATACTCGTACGGCACCGCGATCGGGATGATGTACCAGACGCTGTTCCCGGAGAGTATCGAGCGGATGCTTCTCGACTCCTCGGTCGGCCCCACCGAGACGTGGTGGTACGACTTCCACCGCCACCAGGCCGAGAACCGCCACCAGGCTCGCGACTACGTTCTCGGGTGGATCGCACAGAACGATGCCACGTACGACCTCGGCGATACTCCGCTGAAGGTCTACCGCCGTATCCACGAGCTGGATCTGACGGAGGGACGGGCGGCCGCACGGTTCCTGCCCCCGCCGGCACGGCCCGGGGACGAGATCGTGGGGTCGCTGTCCGGCGGATCGGCGGGAGCCTCGGCTGAACCCTTCACTGCCGGATCGGCCGATGCGTTGACCACCGGGTCGGCCCGGCTCGACAATGCGGCGGCGGCGTCCTCCGGGGCGTACAACCGGGACGTGGAAGGGGCGAAGGGATACTTCACCGTGCTGGACGCGAACAGTAGGAACCCGTCGGTGTGGTCCGATATCGCGTGGATCATCTCGGCCAAGATCCACGGCACAGTGACCGACCCGCCGACCCCGGACGAGTTGGAGGAGCAGGTCGCCGAGGGCCTTCCGGTCCCGGTGATGACCTCTGACACCCAGACCTACTTGACGATCCTCAACTGCAACGAGACCGCGCCTCCGTCGGGGACCCCGCTGGCAGGGGTGTTGCTGGGGAGCAGCGACTCCGTGGGCAGTACGCGAGAGGACTCGTGGGCGCTGGAGGAGCAGACCCCGTACTGCCTGTACCCGCCGTCGACCGTGCCGCCCCGTATCGTCGCCAACGAGATGGCCGCGCCGCCACTGATACTGCAGTCTGACCACGATCCCAACACCCCCGGCATGTTCGGACCGTCCACCGCTGCGGCCACCGGAGGCACGCTGGTCCGGATCAGGGGTACGGTGCACTGTCACTTCGATACCGGAAACCTCCGGGTCGATGCAGTGGTCTTGGACTATCTGCACACCGGGGAGGTCCCGGAGGGGCTCTACCTGGACACACCGGTGCCGGCGCCGGAGCCGGCACCGTGGGTCTGAACCCCGACGGGTGTGAGGCCGCGGGAGCGGCGATGGTGGGTCGGACCGTAACGACGACGACGCCAACCGCGGCGTCGCCGTCGCCGTCGCGGAGAGTTCGAGATGAGGCCCATATATAAGGCACCTGGGCAAGGGTCCGGCTCACATCGGCGGACCGGGACGAAACCCGCCGAACGGGGGCAGGCGCTCCCGACGGGCAGGTTCGGGTTTCTCGCCGGGCGTCGATAGCCTGGTATGAATTTCTATAAGAAGGCCCCGGCGCGCGTACCGTGACCGGGACCGGCGGTCGGTGGCGCGCGTCGTCGATGAATCAGCGCAGGTTGGGAGCAGTTCAGTGGCGAGCAAGCAGGCAACATCGGGCGGCAAGCGGAGCCTGGTGATCGTCGAGTCCGCCACCAAGGCCCGGAAGATCCAGCCGTACCTGGGGTCCGACTACGTGGTCGAGGCCTCCGTCGGTCACATCCGCGACCTGCCCAAGGGCGCCGCGGACATTCCCGCCAAGTACAAGAAGGAGCCGTGGGCGCGGCTGGGCGTGAACCCGGACCACGACTTCGAGCCCATCTACGTGGTCAGCGCCGACAAGAAGAAGAAGGTTGCCGAGCTCAAGAAGGAGCTCGCCGGGGTCGACCAGCTGCTGCTCGCGACAGACCCCGACCGTGAGGGCGAGGCGATCGCCTGGCACCTGCTCGAGGTCCTCAAGCCCAAGGTCCCGGTCAAGCGGATGGTCTTCCACGAGATCACCAAGCCCGCGATCCTCGCCGCCGCCGAGAACACCCGCGAGCTCGACACCGACCTGGTCGACGCCCAGGAGACCCGCCGCATCCTCGACCGCCTCTACGGCTACGAGGTCTCGCCGGTGCTGTGGAAGAAGGTCATGCCGCGTCTGTCCGCCGGCCGCGTGCAGTCGGTGGCGACCCGCGTGATCGTCGAGCGCGAGCGGGAACGCATGGCGTTCATCGCCGCCGACTACTGGGACATCACCGCCACGCTCGCCACGCAGGGATCGGGCGGTGGAGACGCCGGCGAGCCGCGCAGCTTCACCGCCCGCCTCTCCGCCGTCGACGGAGCTCGGGTGGCGCAGGGCCGCGACTTCGGCCAGGACGGCCGGCTCAAGGCGACCGGCGCGGCCAAGGACTCGGTCGTGCTCGGCGAGAAGGCCGCGCGGGCGTTGGCCGGGGCGCTCGAGGGTGCCGACTTCGTCGTCGACTCCGTGGAGTCCAAGCCCTACACACGACGCCCCTACGCGCCGTTCATGACCTCCACGCTGCAGCAGGAGGCGGGCCGCAAGCTCCGCTACACCTCCGAGCGGACGATGCGCATCGCGCAGCGGCTGTACGAGAACGGCTACATCACCTACATGCGAACCGACTCCACCACCCTGTCCGAGGGCGGCATCGCCGCCGCTCGCGCGCAGGCGACGGAGCTCTACGGGAGCGAGTACGTCTCCCCCACACCGCGCCAGTACACGCGCAAGGTCAAGAACTCGCAGGAGGCGCACGAGGCCATCCGCCCCGCTGGCGAGTCGTTCGCCACGCCCGGTCAGCTGCACAGCGTCCTCGACGCCGAGGAGTACCGCCTCTACGAGCTGATCTGGCAGCGCACCGTCGCCTCCCAGATGGCCGACGCGCGCGGCACGACCGTCAGCATCCGGATCACCGGGCGGGCCGGCACCAACGATTCCGGCTACAGCGACGCCACCTTCGCCGCGTCGGGCCGCACCATCACGTTCCCCGGTTTCCTCAAGGCCTACGTCGAGTCCACCGACGAGACCGCTTCGGACAAGCAGATGGCCGACGACGCCGAGCGGCGCCTGCCCCGCCTCGACGAGGGGCAGCACCTCACCGGCTCCGAGCTGGTCGCCGACGGCCACACCACCAGCCCGCCGTCGCGCTACAACGAGGCCAGCCTCGTCAAGGCGATGGAGGAGATGGGCATCGGACGCCCGTCGACCTACGCCAGCATCATCCGCACCATCCAGGACCGCGGCTACGTGTACTCGCGCGGTAACGCGCTCGTGCCCAGCTGGGTCGCGTTCGCGGTGGTCGGCCTGCTCGAGCAGAACTTCGGTCGGCTCGTGGACTACGACTTCACCTCGCTGATGGAGGACGAGCTGGACGCGATCGCCGAGGGTCGTGAGAACCGCGACGACTGGCTGCGGCGCTTCTACTTCGGCGTCGGCGAGGGCTCCGGCGCGGGTGCGGGCGGCGGCGACGACGCGAACTACGCGGTGGGCCTCAAGAACCTGGTCGACGTGAACCTCGAGGCCATCGACGCCCGCAGCATCAACTCGATCCGCGTCTTCGACGACTCGGAGGGGCGGCCCGTCCACGTGCGGGTCGGCCGCTACGGTCCGTACCTCGAGCGCATGGTCGCCGGCGAGGGCGGCGCCGAGGAGTCACAACGCGCGAACCTGCCCGAGGGAATGAGCCCCGACGAGCTCACCCTCGAGGTGGCAGAGAAACTCTTCGCCACCCCGCAGGACGGTCGTCCGCTGGGCGTCGACCCGGCGACCGGGCACGAGATCGTGGTCAAGGACGGGCGCTACGGCCCGTACGTGACCGAGAAGCTCCCCGAGGCCACCGATGCGGAGAAGGCCGAGTGGGCCAAGAAGGTGCTCGCCGAGGCCGATGCCGAGAAGAAGCGGATCGACGCCGAGCGCGAGGCCGCCATCGCCGCCGCGAAGAACGACGACGAGATCGCCGAGATCAAGAAAGCGGCCACCAAGTCCAAGTCCGCGGTCACCCGCAAGGCCAAGAAGGACGCGGAGAGCCCGACCGGGCCCAAGCCGCGCACTGGCTCGCTCATGCAGTCCATGGAGCCGGCAACGGTCACGCTGGAGGACGCGCTCAAGTTGCTGTCACTGCCGCGCGTCGTGGGCGTGGACCCGGACAGCGGCGAAGAGATCACGGCGCAGCTCGGCCGCTACGGCCCCTACCTGAAGAAGGGCACCGACTCGCGCACGCTCGAGTCGGAGGAGGCCGTTTTCTCGGTGACGCTCGAGGAGGCCCTGAAGATCTATTCCGAGCCCAAGCGTCGTGGTCGCCAGGCCGCGCCCAAGGCACTGCGTGAGATGGGGGTCGACGAGGTCTCCGGGAAGCAGATGCTGGTCAAGGACGGCCGCTTCGGACCGTATGTGACCGACGGCGAGTCCAACGCCTCCCTGCGCAAGGGTGACACCGTGGAGACGCTCACCGACGCGCGGGCCTCCGAGCTGCTGTCCGAGCGGCGGGCCAAGGCCCCGGCCAAGAAGACCCCCGCGAAGAAGGCCCCGGCCAAGAAGAAGGCCGCGGCGAAGTAGGCCCCGGCGATGTAGGCGTCGGCGATGTAGGCCTCGGCGAAGTAGCGGCCGCGCGCCGCTGGCCCCGGGCTCCCGCGTCCTGGGCCGTTGGCCCTCGACACCTCGGCCTGCGCCAGGTCGTGGGCCCCTGCGCCGGTTGCCGGACATCGCCCCGCAGTTGCCGGACATCCGGTGCGTTCGGGGGGCGATTTTTCGCACATTCTGTCCGGCAACTCGTCTGTCATGTCCGGCAACCGCTGCCCGGCAACCGCCGGGCCGGCAGGGCGTTGCCGTCGGGCCGGCACGGTCAACCGGGGCGGCCCTCGGGCGGGCAAGGCTGGTCAGTCTGTGGCGTTGTCCGCAGGCGCCGGGCGCAATGCGACGTTCCCCGCCTGCCAGCGGTCGGCGAGAGTCGGGCGAAGGGGCCGTGCGAGCTGGGTCATGACCCCGCGTCCGCGCAGCTCCACGCTGCTGCCGAGCACCCAGCGGGCCACCTCGGGTGCGTCGGCGTGGCGGATCGCCGCGGCCGAGGCCAAGACGTGGCCCTGCTCCATCTTGGCCAGGGTGGTCAGGCGGGCGGCTTCGTTGACCGGGTCGCCGATCACCGTGTACTCGAACCGCTTGGCGTGGCCGATGTGGCCGGCGATGACAGTGCCGTACGACACCCCGATGCCGGCGGTCAGTGGGGCCAGCTCGGAGAGGCGGGACTGGAGCGCGCGGGCCGCCCGGAGGGCGCGTCCGGCCTCGTTGTCGACCTCGATCGGAGCCCCGAACACCGCGAGCAGGGCATCGCCCTGGAACTTGTTGATGTACCCGTCGTTGGCGTCGACGGCCTCGACGGCGATCCGGAAGAACTCGTTGAGCACGGCCACGACCTCGGCGGGCTCGTGGGCGGCGGCGAACTCGGTGGACCCCGTGAGATCGACGAACAGGACCGCGACCTCCCTTTCTTGTCCGCCCAGCTCCGTGCCCCGCTCGAGCGCGTTGCGGGCCACGTCCTCGCCGACGTAGCGGCCGAACAGGTCCTGGATGGCCTCGCGCTCCTGCAGGCCGGTGACCATCTCGTTGAAGCCCTGGGCCAGGCGGCCGACCTCGGAGCTGTCGTAGATCGTCAGACGGGTCTCCAGATCGCCCTTCTTCACGCGCTGGACGCCGTCCTGCATCTCGCGGACGGGGTCCGCGATGGAGTCGGAGACCAGCCCCATCCCGATGGCACCGGCGATCACGGCGACGCTGGCCAGGACCGCCAAGGCCACCAGGATGTGGTTGGGATCCCTGCCGAACAGGCCGAACCAGTGGCCGATGAGGATGAGGATCACACCGGCGATAGGGATCACCGTGGTCAGCGCCCAGCCGAGGAAGATGCGCCGGCGCACGCCGGGGACGTGCTTGCTCGCCGGGACGCCCCGGGCCAGCGCCCGGACGGTGATCGGCCGCATGATCCGCTCGGCCTGAAGGTAGGAGATCAGGCACGTGGTGGAGCCGCCGAGGAGGCTGGTCACCGCGACGATCAGGGCCAGACGGGGGGAGTGGCCGACATTGACGGCGACGAAAAGCAGCGTGCCGATGACCCACATCGCGCCCGAGATGAGCGCCTGATGGAACGGCAGACGCAGGGTCCGGGAGCGGATCTCATCGCCGAAGTCCTGGCCCGAGCGGTCGGCTCGCAGCACGGGGAGCAGCAGCAGCGTGGAGGCGATCACCCCACCGATGAACGCCAGCACCAGATAGCCGATGAACAGGTACTGGTTGAGGAATCGGAACTCCTCCAGGTCCAGGAAACGATCCATGGGGATGACGAAGCGCAGGAACGCGAACACGAAGACCGCGCCGATGATGTTGGCCTGCACCATCGTCAGCGCGTAGACGGGCCAGGGAGTGGCCCACAGCCACCTGAACAACCTGACCCAGCGCTCCATTGCACCCAGAGTAGTTCGCGCCGGTCATCCCGGGAACGTAGGTGTGTCGGAGGACGGCGATAAGGTGGGGCCATGTCCGGGGTGTTCGATCGTCTGGCCGGTCAGGCCGAGGCCGTGGCGGAACTAACCGCAGCGGCCACCGCCGCACGTCTGCGTGTCCCCGGCCAGGGGTGGGACGAGTCGGATGCGCGCATGGTCCACGCGTGGTTGTTCACCGGCCCGCCCGGCAGCGGCCGGAGCGTGGCGGCGATGGCCTTCGCGGCGGCGCTGCAATGCGAGCACCCGGAGATCGTCGGCTGTGGCGAGTGCCGGGCTTGCCACACCGTCCTGGCCGGGACGCACGCGGACGTGCACCTGCTGGCCCCGCAGGGTGTCAACATCTTGCTCAAGGACGTCAAGGAGACCATCCACCGGGCCGCGAGCCGTCCCGGGACCGGTCGGTGGCAGATCGTGGTGGTCGAGGAGGCGGACCGGCTCACCGAGCAGTCGGGAAACGCCCTGCTCAAGGTGGTCGAGGAGCCGCCGAATCGCACGGTGTTCCTGCTGTGCTCGCCCACCACGGACCCGATGGACATCATGGTGACCCTGCGGTCGCGGTCGCGGAACGTCGCGCTGCGGCAACCGGATGCCGAGGCGGTGGAGCGTGCGCTGCTCGCCGACGGCTCGATCGACCCGGAACGGGCAAGGTGGGCGGCCTCGGTCTCGTCGGGACATGTCGGTCGCGCCCGGTGGCTGGCGACGGATGAGGCGACCCGCGAACGCCGTGAGGTCGTGCTGCAGCTGCCGATGGTCATGCACAACCCCGGACGCGCGTTCCCGCTCGCGGACCAGCTGGTCAAGACCGCCGAGCAGGAGGCGATCGCGCGGAACACCGAGTCGGACGAGCGGGAGGTCGAGGAGTTGCGCACCGCGCTCGGCGCCGGCGGCACGGGCAAGGGCACGGCGTCCGCGGGGCGCGGTGCGTCAGGGGCGGTCAAGGAACTCGAGCGCGCGCAGAAATCGCGCCGGACGCGCTCCACCCGGGATTCGCTGGATCTCGCGCTGGTCGACCTGGCGGGGTTCTATCGGGACGCATTGACGGCCGCCATCGGGGCGCGCGATGTCGCGCCGGTCCACGCGGACAAAGCGGACGAGGCGGCCCGCCTCGGTGGCCACTATCCGGCGGCGTCGATCCTCAAGGCGATCGAGGCTGTCCAGGACTGCCGGGCGGCGATCGAGGTCAACGTCAAGCCCAAGTTCGCGGTCTCGGCCATGGTCGGCGCCATCCGTGCGGCCCTGACCTGATCGCGGCCTCGCGCGGTCGCCTGGGGTGCTGGCGGGCAGCGTGCGTTGTGGCTGGCCCGGCATCGGGCGGTGCCCTCGTTTTTTCGGTCACGGGCCCCGTCGGATATAGTTGCCTCGCCCCACAAGGGCTCGCCGCGTTAGCTCAGTCGGTAGAGCATTTCACTCGTAATGAAAAGGTCGTCGGTTCGATTCCGACACGCGGCTCCACACCACACCCGATCCCTCGGCCCGCCGGCCGGGGGATCGGTGCTTTCTCCGGGATGATGGCCGTTCCTTCCCGCCCGGGAGCGACCGCCATCGCATGACGACAAGCGCCCGCGAACCACTCGGGCCGGTCGTCCCGGATGGCGCGTTCCGGACCCGCCCTCGGGCGCAGCGGCTCTGACGCCGGAGCGGAGGCGCACGCGATGTCCTGTCGTCGGCGATCTCGGTACGCTCGGTCAGTAGTACCGAGAAAGGTCGCTCCCGTGGAATTCCTCCTCATCGCCGCCGTGATCGCGGTGGCCGTCGCCGTGATCTCCCGCAGTCAGAACAAGGGGCAGACCCAGCTGCAGGCGCATCACAACCGCCACCTGGAGGACTACCGCGCGGAGGCGACCCGGTGGGTCGAGCGGCTCGGTGGCCAGGTGTTCAACATCGACGGCATCGACGACGCCTCCAAGCAGGCCATGGCGGACGCCTCCGAGCGCTATACGGCCGCCGTCACCGAGCTCGAGCGGGCCACAACTCCGGTCCAGGCGCAGCTGGCCAAGGACACCGCGCTGGAGGGGCTGTACTACGTGCGCGCCGCCCGCGAGGCGATGGGCATGGATCCCGGCCCCGAGCTGCCCGCCACCCCCGGCCAGGACCGCGCCGGAAAGGTGACCGAGGACCGCACGGTCGAGGTCGACGGTCGGACCATGAGCGCGGCCACCGGGCCGAGCGACCAGACCCCGCACTACTACCCGGGCGGCGTCGTGGCGGGCCGGCCCGTCCCGGCCGGCTGGTACTCGGAGCCCTGGTGGGCGTCCGCGCTGGTCAGCGGCATGTGGATGATGAGCTCGATGATGATGTTCAACATGATGTTCGCCGGCATGTCGGGCGTCGGATACTCCGGTGAGGAATTCGCCTCCGGCATCGGCGAGGGCGGCGCCGACGTCGGTGACATGGGTGGCGACATGGGCGGCGACGGCGGCGGGTTCTTCGACGGCGGCCTGTTCGGTGGCGACGGCGGTGATGCCGGCGGCGACGCCGGGGGAGACGGCGGCGGGTTCTTTGACGGCGGCCTGTTCGGCGGTGACGGTGGTGGCGACGGCGGCGGGTTCTTCGACGGCGGCCTGTTCGGCGGCGACGGCGGAGGCCTGTTCGACTTCTGATCCCGCGCGGGTCCGGCTCAACAGCCGGAGAGGACCCGGTCCATCGCATCGCGCTCCGCCTGCGTGACCCACAGCCCGTAGCGCTCCTTGACCAACACCTGACGCGAGACGTACGAGCACCAGAACTCGCGCCGCGGCGGCAGCCAGGTCGCCGTGTCGCCGTCCCCCTTCTGCTGGTTGGCCCGACCGGACACCGCCAACAGGTTGAGCGGGTCGTTGGCGAGATCGCGCCGTTGCTCCACGGTGAGCTGCTGCGCCCCCTTCTGCCAGCTGTCCGACAGCGCCACGACGTGATCGATCTGCACCAGCGACGACGTGTCCTGCCCGCGCTGGAACTCGATCCGTTCCCCGGTGTACGGCCCGTTCAGGACGCCGGTGAGCACCACGCAGTCCCGCGTCCCGGGCCGGAACGTGTGCTCCTGCAAGTCTCGCTTGAGGATGTCGTTGCGCGTGTCGCAGCCGTTGCGCCCGAACTCCACGCCCACATCGTCTGACCAGGCCTGACCGAAAAGATCACGGTCGTACCCCGTCTTGGGCGCGCGCCCCTTGACCTCGAGCTGCCCCAGCGCCGCACGGGCCGGCGGGACGAGCGGATCGCCGCCGGGCGCGGGCGCCTCCGGCACCGCTGGGCCCCCGGGCTCACCGGGGGCCGGCTCAGGAGCGGGCGCAGGCGCGGGGTCGGAATCCGGTGACCCCTCCGGCGGAGCGGGCACCGACGTGATGGCCTGCGATGAATCGTCTCCTCCGGTCGCGCTCGGGAAGTCCGTCCCCTCCTCGGCCTCGGCGCACCAGCCGACGCCCGCCAGCACGGCCACGCCGAGGACGACAGCGATGACCGGGCGAGAGGACCGTGAACTCATGCGGGGCACCATAGCCATGCCCTCCGACATCCCCGCCCGCGGCCTGCCGGGGCTGCGCTCGCGCGCGGCAGCGTGGTGCGGCGCGGGTGCGTCTCGGAGACCGTGTCGGAGGGTGCGGCTACCCTGACCCGCGATGTCGCCCACCATCGAGAACCCGCCGCCCCGCCAGTCCTCGCGCGCCGCCGTGTCCCCGCGCGCGTTGGTCGGTCTGTGCGCGGCGATCGTGGTGGTGGCCGCGGTGGTGCGCCTCTGGGTGGCGGCCGCGGGCTGGTTCTACTGGGACGATCTGATTCTGCACAGCCTGGCCGCCGGCTATTCGTGGCCGACCCCGGAGTTCCTGCTCACCGACCATGACGGGCACCTCATGCCCGGTGGGATGGCGCTGGTCTGGATCGCCGCCCACTTCGCGCCGCTGGATTTCCGGCTCCCGCTCGCGCAGATCGTCGTGCTCCAACTGCTCGCCGGCGCCGCGTATGCCCGCATGCTCTGGGTGCTGCTCCGCGGACGGCCTGTATTGCTGGTGCCGCTCATCGCGGGCCTGGCCATCCCGCTCGGCCTGCCCGCGGCCACCTGGTGGGCGGCCGCCCTCAACGTGCTCCCGCTCAGCGCCGCGCTGGCCTGGGCGGTGTCCTCGATGGTCCTGCTCGCCCGGACTGGCCACCGCAGGCATGCCGTGGAGGCCACGCTGGCCACGGTCCTCGGCCTGCTGTTCGTGGAGAAGGCCCTCATCATTCCCGTGGTCGCGGCGATGGTGCTGCTGGCCGGATGGTGGACCGCCGGGGGAGGGCGGGCGGAAATCCTCGATCTCTGGCGGCGCACCCGTGTCGCGTGGGCCGCACAGGCGGTGATCGTGGTGGTGTGGGCGGGGGTCTTCTTCGTCGTCGTCGGACGTCTCGGGGGCCGGGGATCGTTCGGCGAGGCGGAGGGCACACGCCCCGGGTTCGTCGACCTCGTGGCCCACACCTACCGCCTGGCCGTGGTTCCCGCGCTGGGCGGCGGACCGTGGCGGTGGGACCGCTGGCATCCCGGCCCGCCCATGGCCGATCCGCCGGTCGCCGCGGTGGTGATCGGGGTGCTGGCGTGCGCGGCGGTCCTGACGTGGTCGCTGCTCACGCGGCGCCGGACCGGTGCGATCTGGCTGGTCGCCGCGCTGTACCCCCTGATCTCGGTGGTCCTGGTCGCGGCCGGGCGCGCCGGCCCGGACACCGCCGCCGAGATCGTCCAGACCCTCCGCTATCACGCGGAGCTGCCGGTGATCCTCGGTGCGGCCGCCGCGCTCGCCCTGGCCGCACCACGGCGCACGGCGGCGCCGACGCACACGGTCGTAGGCGTGCTCGCGCTCGTCGCGCTGCTCGCGTCGTCGGTGGTGTCGACCGTGACGTTCCGGCAGGTGTGGTCCGAGCAGCCGTCGCGCGACTACGTGCAGCCGCTGTTGGAGACGCTGCGCGACCGGCCGGAACCGATGCTCGACCAGGACGTGCCGTTCGAGGTTCTCCACCCGGTCACGGCGCCCGCACACCGGCTGTCGACACTGATCACCGGCGTGCCCGGGATGCCGGAGGTGGGTACGTGGACCCCCGAGCCGGTCCTCATCGATGCCCTGGGCGCGCTCCACCCGGCCGAGGTGGCGTTCGGCCGGACGCTCCCGCAGGGGCCCGAGCCGGCCTGTGGCCATCGCGTGGGGCCGGACGGGGCCCGGCTCGCGTTGGACGGCCCGCTGCTCGAGAGGGACTGGGTGGTGCAGCTCAACGTGTTCGCCGACGCCGACGGTCAGGTGGCCCTGGAGTTCGATCAGGGTGAGGAGACCGTCGCCCCGGTGCGGGCCGGTCTGGGCACGGTGTTCGTGCGGGTCGAGGGCGGGGGCACGGGCCTCACCGTTTCCCCACGTGAGGGCGTCACCGAAATGTGCGTCGGCAGCGGACCTGTCGGAGTCCTCGTGCCGCGGTGAAGAGATGGCGCAGGGGTGGCCCATAATGGGCTGAACAGTAAGTCGGCGAGGAACGGAGGCGGGTCATCGACATCGCGATGGTCATGGTGACCCTGACCGCGCTCCTGGTGCTGCCCGGGGCGATCGTCGGAATAGCGGCCCAGTTGCCGCTGCGCCTGGCCGTGGCCACGTCGATCCCGGTGTCGTTCGGAATCGCCGCCATCGCGAGCTACGTCTACGGCCGCATCGACGTGCCCTGGACGCTCGCCGGCTACGCGGTGGCCACGGCCGTGACCACCGCGGTGGTCGGTGTCGTGGGCCTGCTCATCACCGGCGTCGGTTGGATCCGACGACGACGGCGACGACGAGCGGCCCGTCCGGCAACGTCCCGCAGCAGACGCAGGAAGCGCACTCGCGGTCGTTCGCGGGCGGCACGCGCCAACGCGGGACGGCCTGCCGCCCCAGCGGGACGGGCCGCGGCACGGGCGGGTCGCCGGTCGTGGTGGTGGCTGCTGCCCGGCACGGCGGTCCTGGTGAGCGCCTGGCTGATCGGCCAGATGATCATCACGGAACTGTCGGCGATGCCCGGCGGCACGGCGAATGTGTTCCAGGGCTGGGACGCGCACTGGCACGCCAACTACATCCGGTTCATCCACGACGAGGGCCTGGCCTCGCCGGACCACGCGGGCGCGCTGCGCTATCCGGAGAACTCGGCGACCCTCTACTACCCCAGTACGTGGCATGCGATCGCCGCGCTCGTCATGGCGCTGCGCGGCATCGGGGCCGTGGAGACGTACAACCTCGTGCAGATCGGCTCCGTTGCTCTGGTGTTCCCGCTCGGCGTGGCAGCGCTGGCGTGGCTGATCACGCACCGGCGGTTCTCGCGCCCGGTGGTGGCCACCTCCGCGGCGGTCGCGGCAATGGCGACCGCGCTGTTCCCGGGACTGCCGTTCATGGAGGTCATGGTGGCCGCGACCCCGTCCGCGGTGGCCAACGGGCTGGCCGGACTGGGTGCCGCGGTCGTGGTGGCGGCGGTGGCCGACCGGCGGCTCATCCCCGCGGCGGCGCTGGGCCTGGTCGGCATCGGTGGCGTCCACCCGTCGGGCATGGTCACCGCCGCGGTGATCGTGCTGTTCTGGTGGCTGTTCGAGGCCCTGTGGCGACCGGTGCGGGGACGCCTGCGCGACTTCCTCGTCCTGGCCGGTGTCGGGCTGGCCGGGGTGCTCACCCTGCTGCCGCAGATTCTCACCGTCTCCGCCGAGGCGGATGACATCTCGGCGTTCGAGTTCGAGATCAACGCCGACAGGGCCGCCACCTGGGGCAAGGCGGCGGCCCTACAAGTGCGCCACGTCGAGGACTTCGGTGTGCGCTGGGTGCTGCTGTCCCTCGCCGCGCTCGGCGTGATCGTGATGCTGCGCCGCCTGGTCCTCTGGCCGATCCTGCTGTGGGGCGGGCTGCTGGTGGTGTGCGTCAACGCGATGGACCACTTCGGCAACTGGACCGGCGGCACGTTGCGTGCCCTCGGCAGTGTCTTCTACAACGACCCGCGCCGGATCGGGGTCGTGATGGCCGTCGTCGTGGCCGCCGCGGTGGGAGTGGGCGTGGGCGCGTTCGTGCAGATGCTCGCGGGCTGGCTGGGCCGGCTCATCGACCCGATCACCGACCCGGACGGGCGTGGGGTAACGGGCCTGCGGGTGGCGGTGGCGCTGGCTGCACTGGTGGGCACCGGCTCGTGGGTCATCCAGACCTCGCCCGAGTACGCGGTCGCGGCCGGGTCGAACCAACGCTGGGGACGGCTCGTCGACGGCCACGACCTGGCGGCTTTCCGGTGGTTGTCCGAGCAACCCCGCGCCTACAGCGGGCAGATCTACACCAATCCGGATGAGGGCTCCGGCTGGATGTACGCCACCGATGGCCTGCCCTCGACCTCGCGGCATTACCTGGCACCCGGGGACACCGCACCACTGACCAGCAGCCTGTTCATGACGCTGGATCAGGCCGGCGTGAACCCCGCGGTGGATGCGGCCCTGGCCGAACTCGGGGTCACCTACGTCTACATCAGCCCGCCCAACTACTGGGGCTTCCAGAAACCCAACCCGCACCTGCTCGAGCTCGACGCGACGCCCGGACTGGTGAAGGTGTACAACGACTCGCAGGTCCGGATCTTCGCGGTACGTGCCGCGTTCTCCGACGCCGAGCTCGCGCAGATCCTCGCCGATTCACCGTTCCCGCCGCACGCCAGGGCCCCGCTCACCCTGGAATCCGAGATCCCGGAGTGACCGCAGCCCCCGTCGGTCGTATCCTGTGCTTCAGGCGTCCAGACGGTCGGCCGCGGCGGATCCGCCGCACACCGGGAGGGGAACACTTGCGTGCACTCGTGACGGGCGGAGCCGGGTTCATCGGCTCGACCCTCGTGGACAGACTGCTGGCAGAGGGGCACGAGGTGACGGTCATCGACGACCTGTCCCGCGGGCGACTCGAGAACCTCGCCGCCGCCCGTGAGGTCGGCGAGCGGTTCGCATTCCACCAGATGGGGCTCACCGATCCCGCGATCGAGGGTGTGGTGGCCGAGGCCCGGCCGGAGGTGATCTTCCACCTGGCCGCGCAGATCGATGTGCGGCTGTCCGTCGAGGACCCGGTGCACGACGCCGAGGTCAACGTCGTGGGCACCGTGCGCCTTGCCGAGGCCGCCCGTCGGGCCGGGGTGCGCAGGATCGTGTTCACCTCCTCCGGCGGCTCGATCTACGGTCCCGTCACCGAGCTGCCGGTGGCCGAGACCCGGGCGGTGGATCCGCTCAGCCCGTACGCGGCCGGCAAGGTCGCCGGGGAGATCTACCTCGAGATGTTCTCCCGCCTGTACGGCATCGAGTGGGCGGGCGTCGCTCCGGCGAACGTGTACGGCCCGCGCCAGGATCCGCACGGCGAGGCCGGCGTGGTCGCGATCTTCTCGCAGCGCCTGCTCGCCGGGCAGCCCACCCGCGTCTTCGGCGACGGCGGCAACACCCGCGACTACGTGTTCGTCGACGACGTGGTGGACGGCTTCGTCCGCGCGTCGCAGGTCGAGGCCGCGGCCGGGCTGCGCTTCAACATCGGCACCGGCGTCGAGACCTCCGACCGGGAACTGCACACCCTGGTCGCCGAGGCCGCCGGCGCCACCGACGATCCCGAGTACGCGCCCGCCCGCCTCGGCGACGTCGCACGCTCGGCGCTGGACGCCCGCCGCGCGGGCGAGGTGCTCGGTTGGAACCCGCAGGTGCCGATCCGCGAGGGAGTGGCCCGCACGGTCGCCTACTTCCGCGACTGACCGGCCCCGCCGCTGCTAACGCCGCACCGACCCGGCAGCGGGGATGTCGATGACCTGCCCGGGTGCCGCCCACACGACTGCGGGTTCGCCGTAGGGATCGTCGTCCCGCCGCAGCCACAGCCCGACCGCGTGGCGGCGGATCATCGGCAGCAGCCGTCCCTGCTCGCCCCTACGCACGCGAGTGTGGCGGGCGTGGATCTCGCGGTCGCACCAGAGCGGTACCCGCGCGCCGAGCATCACTGCCAGCATGGCCCGGAACGCGCCACAGTCCCGATCGAACAACCCGCCATGACCGCGGGTCCCGTAGACGGGCACGTCGTCGTCGAAAAAACCCGCGTCGAGGCGGACCACCCCGTCCGGCAGGTTACGGGTCATCCAGCGGCGGCGCAGCGCGAACCGGGCCTGGAGCAGCTCCACCGGATCGGCCGGCGCGGTGATCGAATAGCGGTGAACCGGTCCGGGGGAGCGCCAGTCCTCGGGGCCGTTGACCCCCACGCCGAGGTCGGGGGAGGCGGCGTAGACGACCCGGTCGGCGCGCAGCCCCATCCGCTCGGCCGTACCCACGATCCGGCCGCCGTACGAATGGCCGAGGACCGTGACCGCGGCGCCGGGACAGTCGATCTCCACCACGCGGCCCACCTCGCGGCAGAAGCGGACCAGACGCGGAGCCATCTCCTCGGCGAAGTCCGGGCGGCCGGCGTCGGCCATGATGTCCTGCGGGAACTCGCCGTCGAGGTAGGCCACGGCGACCAGGCGGCCGGCGGCGGCGTCGACGAGGTCATCGACCACATCCGTGTTGACGTGCGACATGTCCAGGTTGGTGCCCGTGCCCGGCACGTAGACCGCGATCGCCTCGGTGGCGGGGCCGGGCTCACCCACGACCTCGATCATCCGGCCGCCCCGTCGTGCCGAGAAGCCGACGAACGAACGACGCCGGCGACCCGCCCGGCGGGCCATGGTCTCCAGCCGGCCGATGCGCGGGCTCCATGGTGTGCCCGCCACCTGCTCGCGATGCAGCGCCCGACGAACCGACACCGTATTGGCACGGGCGCGTACAGCCCACGGCACGCCGTACGTGCTGCCGACCGCCACGGGCTC
Source organism: Dietzia sp. NPDC055340 (assembly GCF_053645335.1). Classification (NCBI taxonomy): domain Bacteria; kingdom Bacillati; phylum Actinomycetota; class Actinomycetes; order Mycobacteriales; family Dietziaceae; genus Dietzia; species Dietzia sp. NPDC055340. The sequence continues at coordinate 108,450 of NZ_JBSHML010000001.1, forward strand.
GGCCAGCGCCAGCAGGCGGCGGTCGGCGGTGCTCAGGTGCTCGACGGTCGAGTACACCGCGTCAGGCTCGGCCCGGGCCCACGACGCGACCGTGGCGCGGGTGTCGAGGCCGGCGGCGTCGATCGCCTGGCCCCCGGCGGGCCGGATGCCGGTCAGGCGGGCCAGATCGACGAACGCGTTGTCCACGGCACGGTCCAGCGACCGCAGGAGGCGGCCGCGCTCAGGCTCGGGGAGTGGGTGCGGGCCGACGAGATCGTCCCAGCTGTCCTCCGCCAGTTCGACCAGCCGGTACACGCCGGCCAGGAACTCGTCGAGACCGCGGGCCTCGCCGTCGATCGCCTCGGCGAGCGCGGTCAGCGCGGGGGAGTGCACGGGCGCCGAGAGCAGGGCGTCGCGCGCCGTGGCGAGGGCATCCCGGGCCGAGAGCACCTCGGTCGCCAGCCCGAGTAGTCGTGTGACCCGCAGCGGAGGTGGGTTCTCCGGAATCGCACCGCTCACCGCGGCCGCCGATGGGGTTGTTCCGCCGCGATCGCCCGGGCGGCCCGCGTTGCGGACTCCTCGGTCAGCGTGCCGTCCGCGACCGACCCCGCCAGCTCGAGTAGGCGGGAGACCCGAGCGGCGGCGGGGGCAAGGAGTGATCGGAGCCCTGAGTTGACGGTGTCGTCGTCGAACCTGGCAACACCCCCGCGCGGCGCGGCTCCTTCCCCCGGCGCGGCCGGATCTTCCGGGGGCAGTAGGGCTTCGAGGCGGGCGCTCGCCACGCCGAGCCGATCCCGCAGCCGGGCGGCCTCATCGACTTCGGCGGCGGTGCGGGAGGCCTCGGTGTTCTCGCAGGTCCCGGCTGTCTGCGCGGAATCCGCGTCCGGACCCTTCGCGGGATCCACGACGTGGCTCAGGACTGCAGTGGATCGTCGTCGGACACGGGCTTCATGACCCGCACATCGACGTGATCCTCGGGCCGCACCGCGTCGGCCAGCGCGATGGTGCGGGCCAGTCGCGCGTACCGCAGCTCCTGTTCGCGGAAGCGCACCCACGTCGACACCGTCACGAACGCGAAGCCCATGACCAGCGCGTACAGCACGAGGTCGGTGCCGCGCTGCACACCCAGGCGGTTGGCGACCCACGTCAGATCGTCCGGGCGGATCACGGCGTAGACCATGAACACCACGAACAGCACGAAGCCGATCTTCACGCCGGCCTTGGCCCGGGCCTTGCGACGGTTGGCCACGAAGAACGCGACCAGCACCGCACCGGCGAGGAGCAGCAGAACCTTGATCATCTAGGGCAGCCTCCGTCCCACGATCCCGTCGGACAGGATGTTGATCCCGTTGAGCAGCGACTGCCCCTTGGACATGGAGTACTCGGTGTACAGGATGTCGACCGGCTCCTCCGCGACGCGCCAGCCGTTCGAGTCCATGAGCTCCACGAACTCGCTCGCGTGGCTCATCCCGTTCATGCGCAGATTGAGGCCCTCGGCCACGCGGCGGTTGAACACGCGCAGGCCGTTGTGGGCGTCCGTCAGCCCGAGGCGGCGCGTGCGCGGGCTGAGCATCACCACGGTGCGGAGCACGAGGCGCTTGATCAGCGGCACCTGGTCGTCCTCCGCGCGCGGGCGGCCGAAACGGGTGCCCACCACGATGTCCACGGGCTCGCTGCGGAGCCGCCCGACCATCGTCAGCACGTCCTTGACCTGGTGCTGACCGTCCGCGTCGAACGTGACGAAGTAGCGGGCGCCCGGCTGGTTCCGCGCGTACTCGACACCCGTCTGGATGGCCGCGCCCTGGCCCAGGTTCACCGGATGCCGCACCAGGTGGGCCCCGGCGCGGTGGATCGCCGCCGCCGAGTCGTCCGCCGAACCGTCGTCCACCGCGACGATGTTGGGGAACGTCTCGCCGGCGTTGCGCAGCACGTCCTCGATCACCGTGCCCTCGTTGAAGCAGGGCACGATGAGCCAGACATCGCGGTTGCGGACGGGGTCGCCCCCGGCCTCCTCATCTGGCCCCGTGGGCCGCACACTGTCTCCGGTCATCGAGGGTCGATACTATGCGATCGGACGGACAATCCGGAGACGACAAGGACGGCGGTTCACCAATGGCCATTGATGTGATGCTCCCCTACTACGGGGATGTCGACCATTTCAAGAAGGCCGTGGACAGTGTCCTGGCGCAGAGCTACAAGGATTTCCGGCTGGTCGTGGTGGACGATGGCTACCCGGACCCGGAGCCCGCCCGCTACATGGGCGAGATCACCGCGGTCGACAGCCGGGTGACCTACGAGAAGAACGAGACCAACCTCGGCGCCAACGGCAACTACCGGAAGTGCATCGGCATGGTCACCGCGCCGATCGTGGTGATCATGGGCGCCGACGACATCATGCTGCCCAACTACCTGCAGGTCGTGGCCGACGGATTCGCCGCCGTGCCCGACGCCGCGGTGATGGAGGTCGGCGTCAACGTCATCGACGAGCACGGCTCCGCCGTCCGCGGCCTCGGCGACAGCGTGAAGTCGCTGACCACCCCCAAGGCCGACGGCCGCACGGTGCTGCACGGCGAGAAGCTCATGACCTCGCTCATGCACGGCAACTGGACCTACTTCCCGTCGCTGGCGTGGAACTCCGAGTGGGTCAAGCGCATCGGCTTCCGTGAGGGCCTGGACGTGGTGCAGGACCTGGCGCTGCTCGTGGATGTGATCACCGGCGGCGGGCACATGATCTACGACCCGACGCTCGCGTTCCTCTACCGGCGCCACTCGGCCTCCGACTCGTCGGTGCGAGCGCTCGACGGCCGCCGCTTCGACGAGGAGGCCCGCTTCTTCTCCGGCGAGGCCGACGCGTTCGGCGCCCGCGGTTGGAAGAACGCCGAACGGGCCGCGCGCCTGCATGTGACCTCGCGGCTCAACGCGCTCTCGCTGCTGCCCACCGCAGCCAAGGCAGGGAAGCTGGCCGAGGGCGGAAAGAAGCTGCTGGGGCACACCTTCCGGAAGTTCTGACGGTGGAGCCCGCGCCCGGCCGCCCGGGCTCGGATCCGGGTCCAGGTTCGAGCGCGGGCTCCGGGCCGGCCCCGGTCTCCTGGGTGATCGGGGCGGGGCTCTACGGCGCCGAGGTCGTTGTCCTGGCACTGCTGAGCCTGCTGTTCGGCGGTTTGTCGGCGATGCTCTCGGACACCTGCTTCCGCGAGAGCACCGAGCTGATCTGCGAGCCGCGCTGGCAGACCATCATGGCGCTCACGCCGATCACTGCGCTGGTGGCGACCGTCGTCGTGATGGGCGCGCTCGTGCTGTGGCGCCGCCGGTTGTGGGCGCTCGTGACGGCGATAGTGGTCACGCCGCTGGTGCCGTTAATGGCGTTCCTGATCATGCAGGCGGTCGTCACGGCGTGAGCCCCGGCCGGATGGTCGTCACCAGTGCGACGCCGCCGAGCGCGTCGCGCCATAGCGGCGACCATTTCCGCAGGGATGACGACCGACTCACCAACGCACGGGCAGACTTGTCTGATGATCCCCGAAACCTGGATTCCGCACCGCCGCGATGACGGCGAGCTGGTCGGCTGGATCGACATGACCGTCGCCGAGCCGCGCCTGGTCCCTATTGATCGCCTCGGCCGCCCGCTGGAGCCCGTCGACGACTGGTTCGAGGCGGAGGAAGCACTCGACGCGATCGGCCTGCGCTTCCTGGCCGAACGGTTCGTGTACAGCGAGCCCGGGTCGTCGGATGCGGGCCCTCTCACGGTTCGGATCGCCCACGTCTACGACGACCGCATCGTGCTCACCACCGCGTTGACCGACGCGATCGAGGACGTGGGCCGCGAGATCGTCCTGCCGTTCCCGGCGCCGGTCGACCTCCGCAGCGCCTGACCTCGATGAGCACTCGATAGCGCGAGCACTGCGTCTAGCTCCGCGCCTAGTCCCGCTCGTCGCCGCTGCCCGTGTAGCTGCGGCCGAGCACCCGCCCCGGCGAGCGGACGACGCCTGCGGAACCATCCGAATCCGCAACGTCGGCCTTGCCCACAGCCGCGTCGGTTGTCGTACTTCCGGGCTCAGCGTGGCGACCGAGTACGGCGGGCGCGACTTTGACGGGGTCGCCGATGATGTCGGTGGTGTTGGTGGCGTTGGTCAGATAGCCGGCTGGCGTGTGTCCACGTCTGTCGGAGCTCTGCCCGGCCCCGCCGGCGCCCATCATGCCCATCGGCACCGCGCCTGGTCGCCCTGCGGTGGGACCACCAGTCGACGACGACGTCGGCCCCATCCCACCAGCACCGGTGGTTGCTCCGGTGGCGTTTCCTGCGCCTGCCCCCGGGGCTCCGGCAGATGGGCCGCCGACACCCGGTCCGGCCGAGTGGCTGAGACCTGCCAGGGTCCCGGCCCCGCCCATGCGAGTCGCTGCTGCGCCGGCGGCTGCGGCCCCGCCGCCCCCGACCAGCCCGGCTGCGCTGCCGAAGCCGCGATCACGGTCCCGGCCGCCCGCCGCGCCGCCGCGGGCTCCGGCATTGCCGCGTAGTCCGCGGATGCCGGACGTTCCCGTGCCACCGGCCTGCTGTCCCGGGGCTCCGTTCATCGGGGCCAGAGGCGCCCCCGCCGCGGTGGTGGCCGCGTTCACCGGACCTGCCCCGGCCGGGCCTGCGCCCGCATTCGGAGCGGCTGCGCCCAGTCCCGATGCGTCGCCTCCGCCGGCGCGTGAGGCCAGTAGTGCCTGTTCGGTGGCGGCATCGGTAGCCGCGATTGGCGCGCTTGCGCCCGCAGCGTCGGCCCCTGGCCCGCTGACCCCGCTCGCGCTGACCCCGCTGGCGCCGGGCCCGCCGGCACCGGCAGCGGCCAAGGCAGCTGGGCCGGGGGCGGCTGCGCCGGCGGTCTGCGGAATACCTCCGGTGTTCCAGGCAGAGACGGGGTCGATGCCGGTGGCGCCACCAAGTGCGGCGCCGGAGACGACTCGAAAGGCGGTGGGGAACTGGAGGTCGTCGAGGTTGGCCTTCATCACTGCTGGGCTGTACTCGGTGTTGACCACAGCTCGCGCCTGTTCTTCCGCTGCCGCCCGAGCAGCGGATGCAGCTTGGGGCGCGCCTGGTGAGGCGGGACCCAGTGTCGCGCCGGGACCGGATCCGAGCCCCGGGGTGCGGGCCTGCGCCAGCTCCAGCTTCAGCGACTCGGAGGAGATGTTGCTGCGGGTGGTGTGGAACCCGACCTGTGCTCCGTCGGCTCGGGTGGCTACTTCTTCCAGCACACCCACCAAGTCGAACGCGGACCCGGTCAACGCGTGGACCGCCCTCGCGCCCTCCTGGGCGAACTCGCCCTGCCAGGCGCCGCCAAGTACGTCGTCCAATTCGCGTTGCAGGGTGGAAGCCGCCGAGTCCAGCGTGCCCGCAGCGGTCGTGACCTGCTTCTGTACCTGTTCGAACTGGCTCGGATCCAACGCCTCGGCGGCGGTGACGATCCGCTCCAATGGGGTCGAGGACACGTCCTCCGGCCCTACTCGGTTGTAGCCGCCCACGTTCTCGGGGTCCTCCGCGGCCGAAACGGATGCCGAGACGGCGACAGTCGCTGCCGGGCCATGCATCGACGCCAGCATGCTCATCAGTCCGATGCTCTTCAGCCCGGCTGGCTCCTCGGCCGCCTTCCCGAGTGCGGCAGCAGCTGCTTCGTCCTGGGCATCGATCATCCCGCCGGCTGCGGCAAACAGCACCGACATTGCCTTTGCTTGAGTGACGAATCCATCAAGAAGAGTCCGCAGATCCTCGCCCGCAAAAAGCGAATAGACGGCACCAATCTGACGGGCTGTGTCAAAAGCCGCAGAATTATGGAACTGTTCCTTAAGGAACTGGCCATCGGTGCTCTCGTTCAATTTATCGATAAAGGCGTCACACGCCTTGGTGCAGCTGCTTGCAGCTTCTGGATCTAGGTGGACACGCATTAGAAGTCCCCCTGCGGAAGCCTTGAAATTACCGGTTTTATCGCCTGATCAAGAGCATCGCAAGAATCGACAAATCGCTCGCCCTTAAACTGTTCAAGCGAAGTCACCAAGCTCATTTTGTACATAACCGTGCCCACTTCGGTGAAGAAGAGGTGGAGGCACCCCATGTTGGTGCTATCGGCCGCTTCTTGCATTCGAAGAGACGGTCTGCCGGTGGCGTTTGAATCTGCGTCAATTACTGAGACGGTGCTATCGGCGAGGAACTCTTCACGGCTCTTCCACGTCGACAGCAGGCTGACGTGCACCTCGTCGGTTTTCCAGCCGCAGGAGATGAGCTCGCCTGGCTTATAGTTCTGAAACTGTTCGACAACCTCGAGGGGCGATCCCGCACCCTCTTCAATCGCCTCCACCGGGATTTCGGCGCACGGGTCGAAGAGGTCGGGCCGTTCCTCGAGGGGCAGGTCCCACGGATTGACGGGCGTCTCGGGTGACGGGCTCGTCGTCGTCACATCCTCGGCGTCAGACACGCACCCGGACAGCACCATGACGGCGGCGACCAGCACCGCGCCTACACCTCTACTCATTCCCACAACCAGTACGACGGCCCGGCTCGGCGGACGGTTCCCGCGATCACAAGAAAGTTCCGGCGTACCCCGCCGACGCCGACGCCGACGCCGACGGCCGAAGCCAGCGCCGACACCGACGCCGGCCCGACGTGCGACCTATCGCCGCACAATCACGACCCGCGCCCCCACCTCGCGTACGTCGAACAGGTCGGGGTCATCGAACTGGCCCGGACCGAACACGATCTCCTCGCGGGAGTTGTTGTGCTGGAGCGGCATCTGGTTGATCACCGCGGGGAACACCCACCGCTCGGGGGTTTCGCGATCCAGGACCAACACATCGGGGGCGCGGAATTCGCTCGCGTCGAGCTCGGCGGCCAGGTCCGCGGCCGATGGGGTCGCCGCCCAGTCGCGGATCTCGTCGGTGCGCTCCTCGTAGCGTCCGGCGGGGGTCGCATACGCCTGAGCGGGGGCCTGGAACGTGAAGAACGGCCGGTACGAGTACAGCGTGGGGTCAGAGGTCAGTAGCACCAGGTCGGAGGGCTCGCGGTCGGACGTCATGTCGTCGATCGCCGTCAGGACGTGCGTGGGCACGCCGGGGGTGTTGCGCGCGACCTCCGCGAACTCGGCGTCCTCCTCGGACACGTGCTGCACCATCTGGACGGCGGCGAGCCCCGCCACCACGACCACGGCCGCGAGCACCTTGCTGTGAGGCAACCCCGGGACCACCGCGACGGCCCACCGGGTCAGCGCGAGCGCCCCCACCACACCGGCGAGGGCCAGGACCAGCGTGAGGGCGGGGATCATGCGGAAGGGCAACAGCGTGCTGCCGGCGACGGCCCGGAGCCCGGAGAGCAGGAACCAGCCGAACACGGCCACCGTGATCACGGCCAGGCTGCGCGCGAGCACGAGCGCCCGACCCGGTGAGGGCAGCGGCCATGCGGAGGGAGCGGGGTCGTTGTCGTCGTCGGGGCGGGGCTCGTCATGGGCACCGACGCTGACCCGCGCGTGCAGCGCGGCGGCGGACCGATCGGCGCCGGTGGGCCACACGGTGACCACGATCCACACCAACCCGATCAGGCACAGGACACCCGTGACCGACATCTCGAACATCGGCAGTGGCAGGTGCGCACCGGACTCGGGCGCGAAATCGTTGGCGACGGACGACTCGGTCTCCGCCCCGGTGATCACCGCGAACAGGTAGCGGTGCCAGAACAGGAGCGCGATCGCGGCGGAGATCCCGGCCATCGCGGCGAGCCGGCCGAGAAGGGCGCGGACCACGGCGCGCTCGGAGCGGTGCCACCAGGTGTGGAGGATAACCACCAGGCCCACGACCAGCGCCGCGAAGCCGGCGATCAGGGTGTATCCCAACGCCGCGATGCCGAGGTAGACGCCGATCGTCACGACGAGCGGCCACGTCGGCCGGCTGTCCGTCGGCGAGCCCGCGGCCACGGCGATGCGCGCGCTGAGCACGTAGGTTGCCACCACGACCTGCGGGAACAGGCAGATCAGGATCCACGAATACGGCTCATAGGCGTTGGTGTGGACGCCCACGACGGCGGTCACCAGGCCGAACAGGACCGCCAGTCGGGCCGGGAGCAGCCACCGCCAGGCCACGAACGCGAGCGCCCCGGCCACCGCCATCGTGATGATCGCGTACGGCTTGTAGAACTCCCACCCGTCCACGCCGAGCATGGCGGCCAGCCGACCACCCACCCAGAACCACTGGGGCGGATAGAACGGCGCGGCGTCGGCGTAGAACGGGTCGGCCAGCCCCGCGGAATCGGCGAAGCGGGTCACGTAGGCGACGCGGTTGATCTGGTCGCCACCCAGGCCGAACAGGTAGTGCGGGGTCCCGTTGAGCAGCAGACCCAGATGGGACGAGGCCAGGAACGACGGGCCCGCCGTGCCGAGCAGCCACAGGGTGCGCCGGCCGGTCGCGCGGCGCAGCAGCAGCCAGCCGGCCAGAACGACGAACCCGGCGGAGAGGGCCGCCCGGAACGACTCCGGCAGCCAGCTGGGCTGGGCGAACGGCGGCGCGTTCACCACCAGCAGGGTGAGAACACCCACGGCGGCGGCCACCAACAGCGCGGCGAGCAGCTCGGCCGCACCGCGGCCGAGGGGACGGAGGTGGGTCACGAGCGGGCCCCCGGGCGCAAGGAGGTGGCGACGACGACGAGTCCGACCACATGCACCAGTACGCCCACGCCGGGCCCGGCGAGCAGCGCGATCGCGGCGCGCACGTCGAGCGCGCCGGGCACGGCGACGAGCAGCGCTGCGGCCGCGATGACCGCCACCCACCAGCCCACGTTGTAGAGCAGGTGGCGGTCGAAGGCCAGGGCGGCGTTGCCGGTCACCATGAGCGCGGCGGTTCCCACCGAGGCGGCGGTCAGGGCGGCCAGCACGGCGCCCGACAGCTCGAACTCGGCGCCGAACAGCACGCGGATCAGCCAGGGACCGACCAGCCACGCGGCCCCGGCGCCGATGACGCCGACGGCGGTCACCGCGGCGACCGGTAGCGCGAGGGCTCGCGGTCCCCGGGAACGGCGTTCGACGAAGTAGACGATGATCGCGCTCTGGAAGCTGGTCAGCGGCACGAGCAGGGGAGCGCGGGTGAGGGTGATGGCCAGGATCACCGCACCGAGGAGCGGGGCCGGGTCGGTGGGGCGGGCGGTCGCGGTGACGAACAGCGGGAACCCGGTGACCAGTGCCGACGTGCCGGCGGAGGCGAGCATCGCGGTGCCGGTGTTGCGCCAGAAGCGGCCTCGGCCCACATCCACGGCGGAGGCGAGTGCGGAGCGCGTGGCGGGGGAGAGCGCGACGAGAAGGGCCCACGTGATGGCGCCGGCGACGGTGGCGATCGCGAAGCCCAGCCCGGCATCACCGAGCCACCAGGCGATACCGGCCACGGCCAGGCGCAGCGCCGCGTCCACGGTGAGCAGGACCGCGTACAGCCCCCACCTCTCGGAGCCGGACAGGGCGCCGGCGGTGGCCGCCTGGAGACTGAATCCGAGGATGCCGAACGCCATGATCGTCACACCGGCCCCGGAGAACGTCGGCAGCCCGACCGGGGCCCACGCCGGGGTGCTCACCACGACCGCGGCGGCCAGCGCCAGGCCGAGTACGAGGCCGGCGGTCAGGAGCCGGACGCGGGGGCCGGTCGGCGGGGAGGCGGGAGGCGGGTCGCCGATGCTGCCGACGTCGTCGTCGTCGACACCAGGAGCCCCGACGCCGCCGGCGAGCTGTCGCGCCGACCGCACGGCGCGCGTGGCCTCCTGCATGAGCCCGTTGGCGACACCGCCGAGGGCGAAGAACGCGCCCCAGTAGGTGGCGAACAGCGGATAGTCGGCCGGCCCCAGGGCGCGGCCGGCGATGAGCATCACCAGGTACCCAGACGCCGCGGCGAACAGGGTGGCCAGCGTCAGCGCCCGCATCCCGCCCGTGGCCCCCCGAGCGGTCGTGGGCGCCGCCTCAGCGGGATCCGGGGAGGCCATCGGGCATGCCGAGGGTGGGCGGCACGGGCTCGGAGAACAACCAGGCGTTCCACAGGGGGCGCAGGTCCACGGGCGAATGATCGGCGGCCATGTGCAGGAAGTCGTCGGTCGTGACGTTCTTGCCCGAGTACTTGGCCACCCAGGCCCGCAGGAGGTCGAAGAAACGCTCGTCGCCGATCGTCAGCCGCAGCGCGTGCAGGGTCAGGGCGCCGCGCTTGTAGACGCGGTCGTCGAACATGTCCTTCGGGCCGGGGTCGGCGAGGAGGATGTCCTGCGGCGAGTTCTGCAGTTTGGCGTAGTAGCGCAGCGCGTGGCTGCCGGCGTCGGCGCCGCCGGAGAACTCGGTCCACAGCCACTCGGCGTAGCAGGCGAAACCCTCGTGCAGCCAGATGTGCTTCCACTCGGCGGCGGTGACCGCGTTGCCGAACCACTGGTGGGCGAGCTCGTGGGCGATGAGCCGCTCGTCGGCGCCGCCGGACTCGATCGTGTTGCGACCGAACGTCGACATACCCATGGCCTCGAGCGGGATCTCCAGCTCGTCGTCGGTCACCACGACCTTGTACTCCTCGAAGGGGTACGGCCCGAACAGATCGGTGAACACGTCGATCATCTCGAGCTGCCGGTCGAACGCCACCCGGAAACCGCGCTTGAGGTCGGCGGGCAGGTAGGCGCGGAACGGCACGCGGCCGCCGCTGACCTCCACGTGCTCGTACTGGCCGAGGTTGACGGTGACGAGGTACGTGGAGGTGGGGTGGGGGAGGTCGAACTCCCAGGTGGTCATGCTGCCGCTGCGCTTCTTGCCCACGAGTGAGCCGGTCACCACCGCGCGGTACGGCGAGTCGGCCGTGAGCCTGATCCGGAAGGGGGCCTTGGAGGAGGGGTGGTCGTCGCAGGGGAACCAGCTGGCGGCCCCGTTGGGCTGGTTGGCCACCAGGACGCCGTCGGTCAGTTCCTCCCAGCCGACCTCGCCCCAGGCGCCGCGGATGGGGCGCGGATTGCCGGCGTAGCGGATGGTCAGCGTGAACGCCGATCCCACCGCGAGCGGCTCGGCGGGGGTGACGGCGAGCTTGCCGCGGGGCCGGCTGTAGCGGGCGACCCGGCCGCGGTCGAGCGTCACCTTGGAGACGGTGAGGTGCGGCGACAGGTCGAGCAGGAGGGAATCGAGTGGCTCGGTGGCGGTGGCGGTGATGACGGCCTCGCCGCGCAGGTTGTTGGAGCTCATCTTGTAGGTGAGGTCCAGTTCGTAGCGGGTGACCCCGTACCCGTGGTTGCCGGCGGACGGTAGGTAGGGGTCGACCGGGTCCGCCCGCGACGGGTTGCGGGGCGCGGCGATCTTGGCGACGAGGTCCTTCTTGACTGCCCTGAGTTCCATGACCTGCGCGAGTCTAGTGGACCCCGCGGCCGGGCCCCCGTCGCCGTTTCTGAGCCCTCAGCCCCGCCACGGTGAGATGGGGTTTCCCTGCCAGCGGGTGCCTGCGGGGATGCGGTCGCCGCGCATCACCAGCGAGGCCGGGCCCACGGTGGAGCCGGCCCCGATGGAGGAGGCGGGCAGGGTCACGCAGTGGGTCCCGAGGGTGGCGCCGGCCTCCAGGTCGACGGTGTCGATCTGCATGATCCGGTCGTGGAACAGGTGGGTCTGGACCACGCAGCCGCGGTTGACGGTGGCGCCGTCACCGAGGGTGATCAGGTCGGCCTCGGGAAGCCAGTACGACTCACACCAGACGCCGCGGCCGAGGCGCGAGCCGAGGAGACGCAGCATCACGCCCAGCACCGGCGTGCCGGAGGCGGGGCGCGCCATCCAGGGGGCCGCGAGTAGTTCGACGAAGGAATCGGCGACCTCGTTGCGCCAGACGAACGACGACCACAACGGTTGCTCACCGGCGCGGATACGGCCCACGAACAGCCACTTGGCGAGCACCGCGAGCAGCATCGCGACCAGGCCCGCGTAGGCGAGCACGAGCCCGGAGGTCACCGCGGCCACGGCGAAGCCCCACTGCTGGTGCGCGGCCTGCATCAGGACGAGGACACTGCACAGCAGCAGGAACGAGATCCAGACGGGGATCAGGCGCAGCGTCTCCCACGCCCCGCGGGCGGCCTTGAGGCGGCGCGGCGGCTGGTAGGTGCGGGCGTCGTCGGTATCGGTGACGGCACGGGGCAATTTCTGCGGGGGCGAGCCCAGCCACGACGTGCCCTTCTTCGCCTTCTGCGGGGCGGATGAGAGGACGGCGACCAGGCCGCGGGCGGGTACCTTGCGGCCGGCGGAGGCGATGCCGGAGTTGCCCAGGAACGCCCGTTTGCCGACCTGCGCGTGCTCGAGGCGCATCCAGCCGGACCCGAGCTCGTAGGGGGCGACCATGGTGTCGTCGGCGAGGAACGCCCCGTCGCGCACCGTGGTCAGTGACGGGATGAGCAACACCGTGGACGCCTCGACGTCCTTGCCGATCTTCGCGCCCAGCATCCGCAACCAGATCGGGGTGAGCATGGATGCGTACAGCGGGTACAGCCAGTTGCGGGCGGCGTCCATGATCCGCTCGCTGCACCAGGCCTGCCATGCGGTGCGCGAGTGCACGGGGTGAAAGCCCGGCCTGAGCCGGATCGACAGGAGACGGATCGACACGATCGTGAACGCGGTGAGGACCGCGAACGCGAGCAGTGCTCCGGGGATCGACCAGAGCGTCGTCTGCAGCGCCAGCCGGGCGAGGCCCTCGGCGTCGCGCGCTCCCCACGCCACCAGGGCCAGCCCGGCGGTCAGCGCGACGAGCGGCATCCCGCCCAGCACCAGTGCGGAGACCTGGTAGATCAGGCTCCACCCACGACTGTGCGGGGCGGGCTCGGACGGCCAGCTGGAGCCGCGCTTGCCGCGCTTGAGGGCGGGGGATCCGGCGTAGCGTTTGCCGGCCTTGACGGCGCCGACGACGGCGGACCCGATCTCCACGTGGGCACCGCGGCCGATCGTCGCGCCCGGCAGCAGGGTCGAACGGGCGCCCACCACGGCGTTCTCGCCGATCTCGATCGCGCCGATGTGCACCACGTCGCCGTCGACCCAGTGACCGGCGAGATCGACCTCGGGCTCGATCGAGGCGCCGTCGCCCACGGTGAGCAGGCCCGTGACCGGCGGCAGGGTGTGCATGTCGACGCCGCGGCCGATCGTCGCACCGAGCAGGCGGGCGAAGGTGGTCAGCCAGCCGGCGCCGGCGAGCGAGGCCGCGCCCGAGGCCTCCACGAGCCGCTCGGCCGCCCACAGTCGGATGTGTACCGAGCCGCCGCGCGGGTGCGCCCCCGGTCGGACCCCGGCCATGAGCACCCGGCACAGGCCGGCGGTCACGACCATCCGGCCGACGGGCAACAGCAGGAGCACAGCCATGACCGCCAGCACCCACCACGACACGGGGCGCGCCCAGCTCGCGCCGAGTTCCGCTCCGATGTTGTTCGCCACGCCGAGCCAGGTCAGCCACTGCAGGCCGGTCACGGTGAGCAGTGGGATGGTTGCGAGGACCTGCACGAGCTGCGCCCCACGGCCGACCGGCCGGACGTCGCGGGGCTCGACCTCGGCCTCCGGTTCGAGGCAGTCGAGGAACTCGGCGAAGTCGCCCAGTCGCGAGCGGTCGTAGATGTCACCGACGGTGACGGCCGGGAAGCGCTCACGGACCTTCACCACCACGTGCGCTGCGGCCAGCGAGCCGCCCCCGAGGGCGAAGAAGTCCTCGTCGACGCCGGAGACGTCGGCCCCCAGGGCGGACGACCACAGCTCGGCGACCCACGCCTCGGTGCCGTCGAGCTCCGATTCGGCGGCGGAGGTCGCCGCCAGCGGCCAGGGCAGGGCAACGCGATCGACCTTGCCGGAGGTGCGGGTCGGCAGTTCGTCGACCAGGGTCAGTCGCGGCACCACGCCGGCCGGCAGGTGCTCGCGCAGGATGCCGGCGGCCTCGGCCAGATCGAAACCCGCCGGGTCCCGGGCCACGAGGTAGGCCACGAGCACGGGCTGGCCGGCGTCGGTCTTCTTCACCGCCGCGGCGCCGGCGCTCACCCCGGGAAGCGCCGAGACGGCGGTATCCACCTCGCCCAACTCCAGTCGACGCCCGCCGATCTTCACCTGGTCGTCGACCCGCCCGTTGAAGTACAGGCCGTCCTCCTCGAGCCGGACCACGTCACCCGAGCGGTAGGCGCGCTCCCAGCCCAGGGTCTCCATGGGCGCGTACTTCTCGGCGTCCTTCTCGGGGTCGAGGTAGCGTGCGAGCCCCACTCCGCCGATCACCAGTTCGCCGGACTCGCCGAAGCCCACCGGGTGGCCGTCGTCGTCGACTACGGCCAGGTCCCAGCCGTCCAGCGGCAGGCCGATCGACACCTCGCCGAGCCCGTCCAGCGGCGCGGCGCACGCCACGACGGTGGCCTCGGTCGGCCCGTACGTGTTCCACACCTCGCGTCCGTCGCCGGACAGTCGCGCCGCCAGTTCGGGAGGGCAGGCCTCGCCGCCGAGGATGACCATGCGGATGTCGGCGAGCATCGAGTTCGGCCACATCGACGCGAGCGTCGGAACGGTGGAGATGACGGTGATGCCGCGGTCGCGGAGCCACGGGCCCAGGTCGAGTCCGGACTTGACGATCGACCGCGGCGCCGGCACCAGACAGGCGCCGTGGGCCCAGGCCAGCCACATCTCCTCGCACGAGGCGTCGAACGCCACGGACAACCCCGCCAGGACGCGGTCCCCGGGCCCCAGCGGGGCGTCCTGCAGGAAGATCCGGGACTCGGCGTCGACGAACGCGGCGGCGCTGCGGTGCGTCACGGCCACGCCCTTGGGCAGGCCGGTGGTGCCGGAGGTGAAGATGATCCAGCAGTCGTCGTCCCCTTTCGGCGCCCGGCGCAGCGACGGGTCGACGCGACGACCCGGGTCGGTGACGGACATGCCCTCGGCCCGGTAGATGGCCGCCACCTGCGCCTGGCCGAACACGAGCTCGGCGCGCTCCGGCGGATCCTCCACGTCCACGGGCACGTACGCGGCCCCGGCGGCGAGCGTCGACAGGATCGCCAGATACAGCTCGGCGGTGCCGGACGGCATGTGGATGCCGACCCGGTCCCCGGCCCCCACGCCCTGCTCGTGCATCCATCGCGCGGAGGCGTGGATCTGCTCCCACACCTGCCCGTAGCTCAGGATCCGGTCGCCGTCGTCGAGGCACGGCGCGTCGGGATGCCGCTCGGCGGCGGCACCGAGGACGTCCAGTAACGTCCGCGGGCTCGGGGCATGGGGGCCGCGGAGATACTGCTCGGGGATCGATCGCACCGGTGGATGGTATCCCGGGTAAGTGAACGCCGAGAGTCCACCGACACCCGTGGAGGGGAGGCCGTTGAATCCGCACCGAACCGTCCCCTATGCGGCCGCCCGGCTGGTTTGATGGCCTGCATGACAGGGCTATTCGCGGACAAGGTCATCGTGATCATCGGCGCCGGCCCCGGCTTCGGCCGGACGCTGGCGCTCGAGGCCGCGCGCGAGGGCGCGACGGTCGTGGTGGCAGCGCGGACGCAGGAGCGTCTGGACCAGCTGGCCGATGAGATCACGCAGGTGGGTGGCCGGGCGATCGCGGCCGCGGTCGACGCCACCGATCCGGACTCGGTGCGCGCCCTGCGAGAGACGGTCGAGCAGCACACCGACGCGGTGCACGGCCTGGTCAACAGCGCCTTCGCGGTGCCCAGCATGAAGCCGCTGGCGGAGACCGAGCACGATCAGATCACCCGCGGCATCGACCTGTCCGTGATGGGCGCCCTGCGCGCCACGCAGGAGTTCACCCCGCTCCTCGAGGCCGGGGACGGCTCCGTGGTGATGATGGCCTCGGCCGTCATCCACCACTCCCGCGAGCGCTACGCGGGCTACAAGATCGCCAAGACCGCGCTGGTCGCGCTGGGTCACTCGCTGGCCACGGAACTAGGCCCACGCGGCATCCGCGTCAACACGGTCGCGCCGGGCTACATCTACGGCGACACCCTCAAGGCCTATTTCGAGCACCTGGCCGGCAAGTACGGTGGCTCGGTCGAGGACGTCTACCAGCACACGGCCGCCAAGATGGACCTGCGCCGCCTGCCGACCGAGCGCGAGATCGTGGACCCAGTCCTGTTCCTGCTCTCCGGCCGGGCCTCGGCGGTCACCGGCCAGACCCTCACCGTCGACTGCGGCGAGTTCCACACCTGACGAACTCCGGGCCGGGAACCGGGCGACCCCGAGCCGGGATCAGGGTCGGAAATCGGGGTTCGTCCCCGATGTGGTGCGGGCGCGACGGGAGGACAGTGGGAGTCACCGGGGGAGAGATCCCCGGCCCACCATCCCCACGAGGACGACGACGACACCGCCGTCCACAAGGAGTTCCAGTCATGACCAGCTTTCCCACCTCCCAGCCGAAGCGTCTGGCCCGGTCCGAGGACCGTTGGATCGGCGGTGTGGCCGGCGGCCTGGCGAACTACTTCGGGCTCGATCCGGCACTGGTCCGCGTCCTGTTCGTGGCATCGCTGCTGCTTCCCGGGCCGCAGGTGCTCATTTACGTGATCCTCTGGTTCGTCATGCCGAATTCCGGAGCCTGATCCGGTACTGCCGGGGGCCGGGGCGGCAGGGGCATGGCAGTCTCTAGGCCATGAGCGATTCCGACACCACCACCCCCTGCGAGTACGCCTCGGTCCGCATCGAAAAGGGTACCCGGCACCCGCACGTCGCCCAGGTCACCCTGATCGGCCCGGGACGCAACAACGGCATGGGCCCGGACTTCTGGGCCGAGATGCCCCGCGTGATGGCCGAGCTCGACGCGGACCCGGAGATCCGTGCCGCCGTCATCGCGGGCGACGGCCGGAACTTCTCCTACGGCCTCGACCTCATGGCGATGATGCCGCAGTTCATGGAGTTCCTGCCCCGGGACAAGGCCCCGGACGCTTCGCGCAACGAGCGGATCCTCGACTTCGTGGAGACGATGCGTCAGGCCATCGACTCGGTGGCCGCGGCCCGGACGCCGACCATCGCGGCGGTCCAGGGTCGCTGCATCGGCGGCGCGATGGACCTCATCTCGGCGTGCGATGTGCGGCACGGCTCGGCGGACTCGTCGTACTCGGTTCGCGAGGTCAAGGTCGGCATCGTCGCCGACATGGGTTCGCTCGGCCGCCTGCCCTACATCATCGGTTCGGGCCTGACCCGTGAGCTGGCGTTGACCGGCCGCGACATCGACGGCGAGACCGCACTGCGCTACGGACTCATCACCAACCTGGTCGACGACGCCGCGGGCGTGCTCGACTCCGCCCACGCGACCGCCGCCGAGATCGCGGACAACCCGCCGCTGGTCGTGCGCGGAACCCGCGAGGTGTTGAACCGCGCGACCGAGGGCCCGATCCGCGAGTCCAACCGCTACGTCGCCACCTGGAATGCGGGCTTCCTGGCCTCCGCGGACATGATGGAGGCCGTCAGCGCCGCGCTCGAGAAGCGCGACGCCAGCTACACAGGCCGCTGAGCCGCCCGCCCCGTCCGCCCACCGCGCCCCTGCCCGCCCGGGCATCGCGAAGAGCGTTCCGCACACGTTTCCCGAGGGCGGGATGTGCGGAACGCTCTTCTCGTTGGAGGGGGGCCGGTGTGAGCCGGGTCCGGCCGCGGCGGGCGGGGCCCACCCCGGCCGGCGCGGTCAGCCGACGCTGACCTTCTCCCGCTCGTCCGCGGCGGCTGGGGTGGCCCCCGGCGCCTCGACGGCGAGGTTCTCGCCCTCAATGTCCACCTTCGGCAGGATCTTCTCCAGCCAGCCGGGCAGCCACCAGGCCTTGTCGCCGATGAGGTACATCAGCGACGGCATGATCACCATGCGCACCACGAAGGCGTCGAAGAACACGGCCGCGGCGAGCGCGAAGCCCATGGTCTTGATGAAGGCCATGTCCATGAGGATGAACCCGCCGAACACGCTGATCATGATCACCGCGGCGGCACTGACCACGCGGGCACCGTACTTGTAGCCGTGCACCACGGCGTCGCTGGCGGATTCGCCGTGGGTGTACGACTCGCGCATCCGGGAGACCAGGAACACCTGGTAGTCCATGGCCAGGCCGAAGACCAGGCCGATGAGGATGATCGGCAGGAAGCTGATGATCGGGGTGCCCTCGACCAGTCCGAGCCAACCCCACTGGAAGATCGCGACGGTCGCGCCGAGGGTGGCCAGGACGGACAGCAGGAAGCCCAGCGCGGCGGTCAACGGCACGACGATCGAGCGGAACACCACCATGAGCAGCAAGAACGCCAGGGTCACGACGATCGCGAGATAGGGGATGAGCGCGTCGAACAGCCGCTCGGACACGTCCGCCTGGATGGCGGTGATGCCGGTGATGCCGTAGTTCGCTCCCGTCTCGGCCGTGTAGGCGTCGGCGTGGTCGCGCATGGCGTGGAGGAGGTTCTCGGTGGCCTCGTCGGTGGGGCCGGTCGAGGGGGTCACCAGGAGCTGCGCGGTGTCGGCGCTCAGCGGGTCGGCGGGGTCGCCGTTGGTCATGACGACCTGGGCGTTGACCACACCCTCCATGTCGCGGAAGTCGGCGGCGGCCGTCTGGAACGCGGGCATCCGCTCCTCGGCGGGGATGTCGGTGGCGTCGACGATCGCGAGCAGCGGCGCGTTGGCGCCGGGGCCGAAGCCGCGCTCGAGGAGGTCGGAGGCGTCGCGGGCAGGGGTGCCCTGCTCCATGGTGGTGTCCGACGGCAACGCCAGACGCATGGAGCCGACCGGGATGGCGAGCAGCGCGAGGATCACCACGCCACCGGCCAGGCCGATCCACGGCTTGCCGCGCATGGCCTTGGCGAAGCGCTCACCGGTGGTGTTGACGCCCTCGTCCTCCGGATCCGGCGCGGTGATCCTCGGCAGGCGTCCGGCGAAGACCTTGCCCTGGAGCGCGCCGAACAGCGCGGGCAGGAGGGTCAGGGCGATCAGGACGGAGACGACGACGGCGCCGGCAGCGGCCAGGGCCATCACGGACAGGAAGGGGATGCCCACCACCGTGAGGGCGACGAGCGCGATGAACACGGTGAGTCCGGCGAACACGACCGCGGAGCCAGCGGTGCCGACCGCGCGGCCGGCGGCGTGTGCTCGGTCGTCGGTGAGTCGGATCTCGTGCTTGTACCGGCTGGCGATGAACAGGGAGTAGTCGATCGCCACGGCCAGGCCGAGCATGGTGGCCAGGATCGGCGTCATGTCGTTGACCTCGACCGTGCCCGACAGGGCGTGGACCGAGAGCACGGCGATTCCGACGCCGACGATCGCGGTGACGATGGGCAGGCCGGCGGCGACGATCGAGCCGAAGGTGATGGCCAGGACGATGAGGGCGACGACGATGCCGATGATCTCGGAGGTGAACCCGATGGCGCCCATGTCCTGGGCGGCGGGGCCGTTGTAGGCGACCTCGAGGCCGAGCGCTTCACCGGCGTCGGTGACGTCGGCCAGCGACTGGCGCTGCTCGTCGGTCATGTCGACGGCGCTGGGGGTGATCTCGGTGTCGAAGCCGGCCTGGACCTTGTAGACGGACTCGTCCGCGGACAGGGGCGAAACCGTGGCGGCGTCCGTCTCGGCCTGCGCCGGGTCGCCACCGGCGGCGGTGGTCTGCTCGATCAGGCCCGCGGACTGCGCCTGCACGGCGGTGAGCCATGGCTGGTCGCCGGGCGCGCCGGCCTCGAGCGCCCCGGAGGGCAGGCCCAGGGTGCCGACGGCGTCGGGTGCGGCGAGCCCCGGGATGTCGCGGATGGAGTCGAGGACCTCCGCGACCTTCTCCTGGTTCTCCGGGGTGGTCAGCGGGCTCGAGTCCGCCGTCGCGATGACCATGGTGAAGGTCGGCGCCGTCTGCGGGTCCTCGCCGGAGTCGCTGGCGAAGCGTTCGGTGAGCAGCGTCTGCGCCCGCTCGGACGGGATGCCGGGGATGGTGAACGAGCTGGATGCGGGGGCGGAGAACGCCGCCGCGAGCCCGCCGACCACGGCGAGGAGGCCGATCCAGGAGGCCAGGACGATGTACCAGCGCCGGTACGAGGCCCGCCCGATGCGGTAGAGGAAGGAAGCCATGTGTTCTGGTTTCTCCTAGTCGGTGTGGTGTGGGTCGGTGGGGACTGCGACGAGTAGGGGCAGCGCCGAGAACACCTCGTCGAGAAGGTCGTCCTGGGTGCGTCCGGCGAAGTCGGGGGAGGCGTGCATCCGGATCACCGTGACGGCCAGCGTGAAGGTGATCTCGGCGACGACGTGCGGGACAGCCGAGACGGCGGGGTCCAGACCGAGCCGCCGGGCCACCTCCTCGACGCCGGTGACCAGCACCTCGGGATGGTTGTCCTGCAGGTGTCTGCGCAGGTCCGGGTTGGATTCGACCGCGTCGATAAGCACGCTGAGAACCGCCACATCGGCGCGATACCTGTCCAGCATCTCGCGCCACGCATCGCGGAGGGCGTCCGCGCAGCTCACCTCGTCGGGCTGGGCCCGGAGCTCGGCGTGGTACTCCCCGACCAGGTTCGCCGCCAGGTTCGCCAGCGCCGCGGCCTTGCCGGGGAAGTAGTTGTGGAACGTCCGCACCGAGACGCCTGCGGCCTGCGCGATCGCCTCGACGGTCGTGGCCTCGTATCCCCTGGTGCTGACGAGGTTGAGGGCGGCGGCGGACAGTGCGGAACGCGTCTGTGCCTTCTTCGCTTCACGCAGCCCGCGGGGCTTGAGACAGTCGGGGGTCACCCGGCCCACCGTACGGATCCTGCATGGCCATGCAAAGTTGCAGGCGGCTGAAAGTTACGTGATTATCATCACCGTGATCGAGGGCACGCCGTCGCGCCCACGACCCGCCGGATACGGGTCAGGCCCGGCACCACGTGGGTGCCGGGCCTGACGAGAGGCGCCTGGATCAGCCGCGGAAGGGCTCGGACTTCTCCTCGGGGTGCTTCTTGAAGTTCTCGACGCCCTCCACGACGAGCTTCTCGCCCCAGGCCTTGTCCTTCCACTCGCCGGGCGTGACGTGCTTGCCGGGCTCGAGGTCCTTGTAATGGAGGAAGAAGTGCTCGATGGCCTTGAGTTCGAAATCCGGCACGTCGTCGACGTCCTGGATGTGCTCCCAGCGCGGGTCCAGCGCGGGGACGCAGAGCAGCTTGTCGTCGCCACCGGCCTCGTCCGACATGGTGTAGACGGCCACCACGCGGGAGTTGACGATCACGCCGGGGAAGACGGACTCGTCGAGCAGCACCAGGGCGTCGCACGGGTCACCGTCGTCGGCGAGGGTCTCGTCGATGTAGCCGTAGTCGGCCGGGTATCCCATCGAGGTGAACAGGAAGCGATCGAGGTAGATCTTCCCGGTCTCGTGGTGGATCTCGTACTTGTTGCGCGAGCCCTTGGGGATCTCGATGGTCACTTCGACGGTCACTGTCGTACCTCGCTGAATCGGCGTTCGTTACCTTCCGGGACCGGCGCCCGGGGAATCCGGGGTGATTCTAGTAGGCGGCCCGGCGCCGGGGGTGGTCGGCGTCACGAGGGCCGCTAGCGTAGGTGGTTGCAGACGACGCCGCGGTCGACGGCGTCGCTGACGGAAACAATTCGTCCTGGGGGTGGTCCGTGACCGAGCGGGGTGTGTGGCGCGGGCGCTCGACCGCGTGGCGGATCGGTGTATCCGTGCTGGTTCTGGCGGTTCTCGTGGCCACCGTGGTGGTCGCGGCACTGTTGACGGAGGTCGACGACGGCGACGCCGCGGCCCACGAACCGGCGGCCTCTGCCGCCGGACCGTCCCCGGGCCTGCTCCCGGCGGGCGACTCGGCCCCGATGCCCGATCCGGCGGTGCTCGCCCGGGTGCTGGCCCCGTTGGCGGACTCCCCGGCCGTGGGCGACCTCACGGGCAGTGTCGTCGACGACGTGACCGGGCAGGTGCTGTGGGAGCGCGACCCGGACGCGCCCAGGGTCCCGGCCTCCACGACCAAGCTGCTCACCGCCCTGGCCGCCCTCACGCAGCTGCCCGCCGACGCGCGCGTGGACACCGTGCTGGCGAGCGGGACCGAGCCGGGCACGCTCGTGGTGATCCCCGGTGGCGACCCGACGATGTCCCGGGGCGCCGAAGCGGGCCCGCTGTTCCCGGGTTCGGCCACGGTCACCCAGGCCGCGGACATCGTGCGGGCCTCGGATCTCGCTCCCGCCCGCATCATCGTGGCGCCCGGGCCGTACACCGGGCCCGCGCTGGGGCCGGGCTGGTCGCCGGGCGAGATCGCGGCCGGCAACCTGGCCCCGATCGAGCCGTGGATGCTCGACGGCGGTCGTATGGACCCGGCCGACGACTACTCGCCGCGCTACGCGCAACCTGCGCTCGCGGCGGGCCGGATTCTGGCTCGGCAGCTGGGGGTGGATCCGGAGACGGTGCGGGTGTCCGCGGAGCCGGTCGAGACCACGGGGGAGATCGGGCGCGTCTCGTCGGCCGAGCTGGTCGAGCGGGTGCGCTCGATGCTCGTCCACTCGGACAACGTGCTGGCCGAGGCGGTCTGCCGCGAGGTGGCGCTGGCCCGCAACCCGGACAAGCCGGCCGACTTCGCCGCCGGGACCTCCGCCGTGATCGACACCCTGGCCGAGCACGGCCTGGACATGACGGGCGTGAAGCTGGACGACTGCTCCGGCATGAGCTCCGGCAACCGCATCCCGGCGGCCGTGCTGACGGACGTGCTGCGTACCGCCTCGAGCCCGGACGCGACCCGCGAGATGCGCGACCTGCTCGACGCCCTGCCGGTGGCCGCGGGCTCGGGCACCCTGGCCGACCGCTTCTCCGGCCCCTCGGGCGCGGGCGCCGGCTGGGTCCGCGCCAAGACGGGCACCCTCAGCGGCACCAGCGCGCTGGCCGGCACGGTCACCGACGTCGACGGCCGCTCGATGAGCTTCGCGCTGCTGTCCTCGGGCACCGACCCCGCCGACGCGCGCCCGATGCTGGACCGGATCGCCGCGGAGCTACGGAACTGTGGCTGCCGCTGACGGACGCCGGACCGACGCCGCGCGGGCCGACGCTTCAAGGGCCGACGCGGCGCGGACCGGTGCTGCCTGGACCGGCGCCGCCTGGACCGTGCGCGCGGCCGTACGGGCGTTCCGCCGCGACCCCCCCGAGATCGGCGACGCGGTGTGTGTGGGCCTGTCCGGCGGCGCCGACTCGCTGGCCCTGCTCGCCGCCGCCGTCGCCGAGTTCGACGAGGTCACGGCTCTGATCGTCGACCACGGTCTGCAGCCGGGATCGGCGCAGGTCGCCCGCGATGCAGCCGACACCGCGCGGGTGATCGGGGCCGGGGTGGAGGTGCTCGTCGTCGTCGTCGACCCCGACGGCTCCGGCCCCGAGGCCGCCGCCCGCGCCGCCCGCTACTCCGCGCTCGACGCCGCGCGCGACGGCCGCGCCGTCCTGCTGGCCCACACGCTCGACGACCAGGCGGAGACCGTCCTGCTCGGCCTCGGGCGGGGCTCCGGCGCGCGCTCGCTGCGCGGCATGGCCGCCTGGGACGCGCCGTGGGCCCGCCCGCTGCTCGGCGTGCGCGCCGCCGACACCCGCGCCGCCTGCCGCGACCTCGGCCTGACCTGGTGGGACGACCCGCACAACACCGACCCCTCGTACACGCGCGTCCGCCTGCGCCACGAGGTCCTCCCGCTGCTCGAGGACGTGCTGTCCGGCGGCGCCGCGGAGGGACTGGCGCGCACCGCCGAGCTGTTGGGGGTCGACGACGACGAGCTCGACCGCCTCGCCGCCGCCGTACCCGTCGACCCGGACGGTGGACTGGACGTCAGCCGGCTCGAGCGGTTGCCGGCCGCGGTGCTGACCCGGGTGATCCGGCGCTGGCTGATCGCCGGGGGAGTGGGGTCGCCGACGTACGCGCACGTGACGGGCGTGGCGGCGCTGGTGACCGACTGGCGCGGGCAGGGCGGCGTGGCCGTCGGCGGGGCTGACGCGCGCGGGCGTGACGGTGTGGACATCCACGGCGGTGCGGCCGGCCGTGGCAGTGGCTCCGGCGAGAGCCGGGTGACCAGGTTGGTCGCCCGGCGTCGGCATGGAAAGGTGGTCCTGGAGATCGACCGGGCGAGCGGAGCGGGGAGCTAGATGACGATGGACAAGTACGCGGACGAGATCGAATCCGTCCTGCTGAGCGAGGAAGCCATCCAGGCGCGGATCGCCGAGATGGCCGCCGCGGTCGGGGAGAAGTACGCGGACGTCGAGAAGGAGGTCGTGCTGATCGCCGTGCTCAAGGGCGCCGCGATCTTCGTCTCGGACTTCGCCCGCGCGCTGCCGATCCCGTCCGAGATGGAGTTCATGGCCGTCAGCTCGTACGGTTCGTCGACCAGTTCCTCCGGCGTGGTGCGGATCCTCAAGGACCTCGACCGCGACATCGCCGACCGCGACGTGATCATCGTCGAGGACATCATCGATTCCGGCCTGACCCTGTCGTGGCTGATGCGCAACCTCCGGACCCGGAACCCGCGCTCGATCGAGATCGTCACCCTGCTGCGCAAGCCCGACGCGGTGAAGGCCGACCTGGACATCCTGGAGATCGGCTTCGACATTCCCAACGAGTTCGTCGTGGGCTACGGCCTCGACTTCGCCGAGCGGTACCGCGATCTGCCGTACATCGGCCGGCTGCACCCGCGCATGTACTCCTGAGGCGCGGGCCGGCCGCCCCCGCCCGGCCCGCCTGCCCGCCGGTTGCAAGACATCCGCGGCCAGTTGCAAGACATCAAGTGCGGAAAACCGGCCCTGAAGCGCACCTGGTGTCTTGCAGATTGAAGTCCGTGTCTTGCAACCGGGCACCTGCCGCCTGGGCCCGGGACTGACGCTGCGCTCGTGGCTCCACTGGGCATCCCGCTGCGGCTGAGCACAGCGCTTCTCGCTTCTACTTGGACCACGGTCCGAAAACGGTGATCCGGATCACATGCCGGATATATGCTGGCGACATGTTCCCCGGAGCCTTCGCCGCCACCACTGCCGACAAGCCCGCCGTGATCCGCCCCGCGACGGGCGAGCAGATCACCTATGGGCAGCTCGAGGCCCGATCGGCCCAGCTCGCCCACCTGCTGGTCGACGACTGGGGCCTGCGGCCCGGGGACACGATCGCGGTGGTCTCGGACAACACGCTCGAGATGGTGGAGATCTACTGGGGTGCGTTGCGGTCCGGGCTCTACATCGCGGCCATCAACCACCACCTCACGCCGGATGAGTCGTCCTACATCATCGGCGACTGCGGGGCACGGGCGCTGTTCGTCTCCGCCCAGGTGGCCGACCACGTGGACCTGTCCGCGGATGCGAATCCGATCCTTGAGCACCGGGTGGTGTTCGGGGGCGCACTGGAAGGCTTCGAGGACTACCGCACGCTGCTCGAGGGCAGGTCCACCGAGGCGCCCGCCGACCAGCCCCGCGGTCACGACTTCCTCTACTCCTCCGGCACCACCGGCCGACCCAAGGGCGTGCGCGTCGACCCGCCGGAGGGGCAGATCGACGAGGTGCCGGACTACTACACGCCGATCTTCAGCTTCCTCTACGCCTTCGACGCGGACAGTGTCTACCTGTGCCCGGCGCCGCTCTACCACGCCGCACCGCTGCGCTTCTGCGGCGTCGTCAACTCGGTCGGCGGCACCGTGATCCTCATGGACCGCTTCGACGCCGAGGACGCGCTGCGGCTCATCGAGGAGTACCGGGTCACGCATTCGCAGTGGGTGCCCACGATGTTCGTGCGGATGCTCAAGCTGCCCGAGGAGGTGCGCTCCCGCCACGACCTGTCGAGCCTGACGCACGCCATCCACGCCGCCGCACCGTGCCCGCCCGAGGTCAAGCGGCGCATGATCGAGTGGTGGGGCCCGGTGATCCACGAGTACTACTCGGCCACCGAGGGGATGGGCATCACGTTCATCAACTCCGAGGAGGCGCTCGAGCGGCCGGGGTCGGTGGGTAAGGACGGGCTCAAGGGGATCGCCCATATCTGCGACGACGACGGCAACGAGCTCCCGACCGGCGAGATCGGCACCATCTACTGGCAGAACGACGAGAACTCCTTCTCGTACCACGGCGATGAGGAGAAGACGGCGTCCGTCCGGCACCCGGACCACTCCACCTGGGCGACGTTCGGCGACGTGGGCTACCTCGACGAGGACCGCTTCCTCTACCTGACCGACCGCAAGGCGTTCACCATCATCTCGGGCGGCGTGAACATCTACCCGCAGGAGATCGAGAACGCGCTCGTCCTGCACCCGGCGGTGGACGACGTCGCGGTGATCGGCCTGCCCGACGAGGAGATGGGTGAGCGGGTCCACGCGGTGGTGGTCGCGGCCGAGGGGCAGGAGCCCGGCCCGGCGCTGGCCGAGGAGATCCTCGGCGCGCTGCGCGGCACGATCTCCGATTTCAAGCTGCCCCGCGGCCTGGACTTCGTCGACGAACTGCCGCGCACGCCCACGGGCAAGCTGGTCAAGCGGCGGATCGTGCAGCAGTACGCGTAGAACGTGATGCGCTGATCGCCGTCCCAGCACCCGGTCGGTCTTCTAGGATCACCGGGGTGGACCGGGATCGGGTACTGGAGTTCTTCACCGCCGACCGGCCGCGGCTGGTCCGGCTCGCGGCCCGGATCCTCGCCGATCCCGCCGAGGCCGAGGACATCGTCCAGCAGGCGTGGCTCCGGCTCGATCGTGCCGACACCTCGGCCATCGATTCGCCGGGCGCGTGGCTGACCACCGTCGTCACGAGGCTCTGCCTGGACCGGCTCAAGGCCCGGGTCCCGATGCCGGTCGCGGACGACACCGGCGACGGCCGCGCCGCCGTCTCGTCGGTCGACCCGGTCGACGACGTGGTGCTCGTCGACTCCGTGGGTGCCGCGTTGCATGTCGTGGTGGATCGTCTGTCCCCGACGGAGCGGGTGGCGTTCGTGCTCCACGATTCGTTCGGGGTCGAGTTCGCCGCGATCGCCGAGATCCTCGACTGCACCCCGGCGGCCGCCCGCAAGCTGGCCTCCCGGGCGCGCGCCCGGGTCGGCGGGGGACGGGGCCCGGGCGCCGACACGACGGACGGGACGGAGGGGTCGGCGGACGCCGCGGTGGTCGACGCCTTCCTCGCCGCCGCGCGCCACGGCGAGTTCGCCCGGCTGGTGAGCCTGCTCGCGCCGGACGTCGTGGTGGTCGGCGACCCCGTCGCGGTGGGGATCGGCACCCCGGAGCGCATCGAGGGTCGGGACGCCGTCGCGGAGTTCTTCAACGGGGCCGCCGCGGCGGCGCTGCCGGTGCACGTCGACGATCGCCCCGGTGCCGCGTGGTTCGACCGCGGCGCCGCCCGGGTGGCGTTCGACTTCCTGGTCGCGGACGGGGTCGTGCGCCGGATCGATTTCCGGGCCGAGGAGCGCGTCCTGCAGGGAGTGCGTCGGCGTCGACGCGCCGGCCCGGTCACATCCGGGGCGCCGGAGTCGTCAGAGGAATAGGGCGCGCGGACGGTCCGCGGCCACGACCCGAGAGGGATGATTCATCGTGAAGACCATGACCTGCACGGACCTGGGCGGACCCTGCGACCTCGCCCACCACGGCGAGACGGCCGACGACGTGATCAACGCCCAGGACGCCCACCTCAGGGAACGCGTCAAGGCCGGCGACGAGGCCCACGTGGCCGCGCGCAAGGAGATGAAGGGGCGCTGGCTGCGGCCCCGCCAGTCGCTGGGTTGGTACAACGGCGTCAAGGCGCGCTTCGCCGAGCTGCCGGAGGACTGAACCGCGCCGGTCGATGCCCGCGTCCCCGTGTGGTGCTAGCGGGTGTCGACGGTGTCGTCGTCGTTCCGCTCGATCACGGCGGCCAACGCCAACAGTGTCGCCTCCGACCCGGGGCGGCCCATCAATTGCACGGACGTGGGTAGGCGCCGCCCGAGCGGGGTGTGGGTGACACCGCACGGCACGGTGGCGGCGGGCCAGCCGAGCACGTTGGCCAGCGGCGTGAACGGCGAGAACTGCATCGACGCCCACATGGAGCGCCCCCACGACCGGCGATGCCAGTCGGTGGCCTCGGGCGGGACGTTCGCGAGCGCCGGGGTGAGCCACACGTCCACGCCGGCCGTCTCCATGACGGCGACGATGTCGGCGCGTAACACTTCGGCCGCGCGGTTCCAGCGGGTGTCACCGTCCCCGGCCCCGCCGCGCCGGAACACGGTGCGCCCGAGCAGTGCGTGGTGGCGGGTGCGGCGCTCCATCGCGGACAGCGGCAGGTTCTCCTCCTCGGCGGCGCGGGCCACCGCGGAGGTCCACCGCGCGAGGTAGAGGAACGGGTCGCGCGGGGCGGGGAGGGGGGTGTCGACGACGACGAGGCCGTCCCCACGCAGACGGTCGGCGGCCTCCCGGGCCGCGCGCTTCCACGGCTCGTGGACGCGGACCAGATCGCGGCCGAGGCGGATCGGGCTGTCGGTGGACACGCCGATCCGGGTCCCGTCGGGCACCTCGTCGACGTCTGCCAGCTCGGGCAGGGAGGCCATCAGCGACAGCGCGAGCGCGACATCCGCGACGGTCCTGGCCAGGGGGCCCGACTCGGCGAGGTACCCCCAGTTGTCCCGCCCGAGCCGGGTGGGCACGACGCCGCGCCCGGGCTTGATCGTGGCGAGCCCGCAGGCCGCGGCGGGGATCCGCAGGGAACCCATGCCGTCGTCACCCACCGCGAGCGGCACCATCCCGGAGGCGACCGCGGCGGCCGATCCGCCCGAGGAGCCGCCGGGGGTCAGGGACACGTCCAGCGGGTTGCGGGTGATGCCGTGCGCGTCCGAGTCGGTCATCCCCCACGTGCACAGTTGGGGGGCCGCGGTGATCCCCACGGGGACGGCGCCGGCGGCCACCAGCGGCGCGACGACCGGGTTCTCGAGCGTGACGGTGCTCTTGATGGCCAGCGGGACCCCGGCCAGGGGCAGGCCCGCGCGCTCCTCCACGGGCCCGGCGTCGACGACGGCGCCGGCCGAGCGGCCGTCCGCGCGCAGCAGGGTGGTGAAGGCGTGCAGGGCCGGGTCGAGATCGTCGATCCGGTCGAACGCGGCGTCGAGGGTGTCCAGGGCGCCGCGCGCGCCCGTACGCACGGCCTCGGCGGTCTCGATGGCGGAGAGGGGATCGGTGGTCACGGCCCTGATCGTACGACGACGAGGTGGGCGGCCGTCCGGGCTCGCCCGTCACCGCTGTCCGCCCTGGGCGATCACCCCGGTCGGCTGTCGGTGTTCGCGGGTAGCCTGGGGCGATACCGACTTCGTCGGTCGCATCATCGGGTCCGCCGTCCGGTCGGGCCGTTCTTCCCACATGAGGGCCGAATGGATCGAAAGAGCAATACCGTCTTCCGCAACGTGGCGATCGCCGGCGTCATCATCCTGTTGATCGTCGGGTTCTCGTTCTTCGCCAACGACGAACGCGGTTACACCGAGGTCGACACCTCGGTGGCGCTGGCGCAGGTGGATGCGGACAACGTCAAGGAAGCGCTGATCGAGGACCGGGAGCAGCAGCTGCGCCTCGAGCTCTCCTCGCCGATCACCCCGGCCGAGGGTGAGGACGAGACTGACAAGATCCTCGCCAAGTACCCGGAGCGGGCGGCCGATCAGATCTTCGACCGGGTGGCCGCGGCCGGCCCGGAGACGTACAACACGACGGTCACGCAGCAGAGCTTCCTCATGCAGATGGCCTCGTTCCTGCTGCCGATGCTCATCCTGTTCGGTCTGCTCTTCTACTTCATGACCCGCATGCAGGGCGGCAAGGGCGGCCTGTTCGGGGTGGGCAAGTCGCGCGCGGTGGAGTTCAACAAGGACATGCCCCAGACCACGTTCGCCGACGTGGCGGGCGAAGACGAGGCGGTCGAGGAACTCAACGAGATCAAGGACTTCCTCCAGAACCCGGCCCGCTACGAGCGGCTGGGCGCCAAGATCCCGCGTGGCGTGCTGCTCTACGGCCCGCCGGGCACCGGCAAGACGCTGCTGGCCCGCGCCGTCGCCGGTGAGGCCGGGGTGCCGTTCTACTCGATCTCCGGGTCGGACTTCGTCGAGATGTTCGTCGGTGTGGGCGCCTCGCGCGTCCGCGATCTGTTCGAGAAGGCCAAGCAGAACTCGCCGTGCATCGTGTTCGTGGACGAGATCGACGCGGTCGGTCGTCACCGCGGCTCCGGCATGGGCGGCGGTCACGACGAGCGTGAGCAGACCCTCAACCAGCTCCTGGTGGAGATGGACGGCTTCGACGACCGCTCGACGGTCATCCTCATCGCCGCCACCAACCGCCCGGACGTGCTCGATCCCGCGCTGCTGCGGCCGGGCCGTTTCGACCGTCAGGTCCCGGTCACCAACCCGGACCTCCGCGGCCGTGAGTCGATCCTCGCCGTGCACTCGGTCGGCAAGCCGCTGGCCGCGGACGTGGACATGGAGGCGCTCGCACGCCGGACGATCGGCATGTCGGGTGCGGACCTGGCCAACGTGCTCAACGAGGGCGCGCTGCTCGCGGCCCGCATGGGGCATGACGAGATCTCGATCGACGTCCTCGAGGAGGCCACCGACCGCGTGGTGGGCGGCCCGCGCCGCAAGCACCGCGTGATCAGTGAGCACGAGAAGAAGGTCACCGCCTACCACGAGTCCGGGCACGCCCTGGCCGCGTGGGCGATGGAGGACCTGGAGCCCGTCCACAAGGTCACCATCCTGGCCCGCGGGCGCACCGGCGGTCACGCACTCGTGGTCCCGGAGGACGACAAGAGCTTGATGACCCGGGCGGACATGATCGCGCGCATCGTCATGGCGATGGGAGGGCGTGCGGCCGAGGAGTACATCTTCGGTGAGCCCACCTCCGGCGCCAGCTCGGATATCGAGCAGGCCACCCGGATCGCCCGGACGATGGTCGCCGAGCTGGGCATGAGCGCCAAGCTCGGTGCGGTCAAGTACGGCGGCGAGGGCGGGGACCCGTTCCTCGGCCGCGGTGGCGGCTCGAGCGTGGAGTACTCACCCGAGATCGCCAAGGTCATCGACGACGAGGTGCGTCGGATCATCGACGCCGCCCACACCGAGGCGTGGCAGGTCCTGGAGGCCAACCGCGAGATCCTCGACGCGGTGGCCGGCGAACTCCTGGAGAAGGAGACGCTGCGGCAGGACGACCTGGTGCGGCTGTTCGCCGACGTCGTCAAGCGGCCGCGCATCACCGAGTTCGACGACTTCGGTGGGCGCATCCCCTCCACCCACCCGCCCATCAAGACCCCGGGTGAGCTGGCCAAGGAGCGCGGCGAGCCGTGGCCCCCGCCGATCACCGATCCCTTCGCGATGCCCGTGCTGCCGCCCTCGCGTGCAGGCCAGAACGAGGCGGGCCCGGAGAACGGCCGCGAGACGGTGAACGGCACCGGCCCGGGTCGACCTGACACGGACCGGCCCGACACGGACCGGCCCGACACGGACCGGCCCGGCTCCGACCGGCCCGGCGCGAACGGACCCGGCTCGGCGCAGCCCGGCCCCGACCGGCCCGGCCCGTGGCAGGCACCGGGAGGCGGTCCCCGTGAGTTCGCCGGCTCCAAACAGCCGACCACCGCGATCCCGGCCTACGGCACGCCGCCGCCTCCCGGTTGGTCGGCGCCCGGCTGGCCCCCGAGTTCGTCGGGCCGGTACGGCGAGCAGGGCCCGAGCGGTGCGGAGACCACCCGTCTCCCGGCGATGCCCCGTGACGAGGCCCCGGCCGCCCCGCCGGCTCCCCGTCCCGCCGAGCCGGCTTCCGCTCCCGAGTCCGCATACCCGGTTCCCGAGCGTGATCGGGAACGCCCGGCCCCGGAGCAGACCCGGGCGCCGGACCCGGAGCCGTTCCCGGATACTGATTCGGGCCGCGGCACCGAGCCCACCAATCGGGGCTCACACCGCCGCGAGGACAAGGCTCCCGGGTGGCGTGCGCCGTGGGAACGTGACGACTGACCTCCGAGAGGTCGGATTCGTGCGAGAAGAGGATTGATGACGAGCACTGACCAGATGCCTTCCGTCGAACTGCGGTCGGTCACCACGGGTCGCGGGTTCGACGCCGAGCGCGCCGAAGCCGCTGTCCGTGAGTTGTTGATCGCGGTGGGGGAGGACCCGGACCGCGAGGGGCTGCGCGACACCCCGGCCCGGGTCGCGCGCGCCTACCGTGAGGTCTTCTCCGGGATGTTCACCGACCCGGCGGATGTGCTGGCCAAGACCTTCGACGAGGACCACCGTGAACTGGTGCTCGTGCGGGACATACCCATCTATTCGACGTGCGAGCACCACCTGGTGCCGTTCCACGGGGTGGCCCACATCGGCTACATCCCCGGCAAGTCCGGTGCGGTCACGGGACTGAGCAAGCTGGCCCGCCTGGCGGACCTGTACGCCAAGCGCCCCCAGGTCCAGGAGCGGCTGACCAGCCAGGTCGCCGACGCGCTGGTCGACCGGCTCGACCCGGCGGGCGTGCTCGTGGTGATCGAGTGCGAGCACCTGTGCATGTCCATGCGGGGTATCCGGAAGGCGGGTTCGGTCACCACCACCTCGGCGGTCCGGGGCATCATGCGGACCAACGCCTCGACCAGGGCGGAGGCAATGGGCCTCCTGCGCGGGACGTGAGCTCGGCGCCTCCGCTTCCTCGCCCCGGCCGCTGTGCGGTCATGGGCGTCCTCAACGTCACCGCGGACTCGTTCTCCGACGGTGGACGTCACCTCGCGTACGCCGATGCCGTGGCGCATGCCCGCCGGATGGTCGCCTATGGCGCCGATCTCATCGACGTCGGTGGTGAATCCACCCGTCCGGGCTCCATTCGCGTCGACGAGGCCGACGAGCAGCGGCGGGTGCTCCCGCTGGTCCGCGAGCTCCGGTCCGAGGGGGTCGCCGTCTCGGTCGACACGATGCGCGCCCGGGTCGCCCGGAGCGCACTGGCGGACGGCGCGACGATCATCAACGACGTCTCAGGCGGCCTCGCCGACCCGGACATGCTGCGCGTCGTGGCCGATCACGGGGCGCCCGTGATCCTCATGCACTGGGTCTCACCCGACGACTACCGGGCCGGGGCCGGCGGCCGGGTCGACTACGGCGGCGACGTCGTGGGATCGGTCCGTGACCACCTGGCCCGACGGGCTGACGCCGCGATCGCCGCAGGAATCGACGCCTCCGACATCGTGCTGGACCCGGGTCTGGGGTTCGCCAAGAACTCCGACGACAACTGGGCGCTGCTGTGCGGCCTGGACCAGCTGATCGACCTGGGCTTCCCGGTCCTGGTCGCGGCCTCACGGAAGCGGTTCATCGGGTCGCTGCTGCACGGAGGGGACGGCGTGCCGCGGGAGGTCTCTGGCCGCGACGCGGCGACCGCGGCGATCACGGCGATCTCCGCCGCGGCCGGCGCATGGGGGGTGCGCGTGCACGACGTGGCACCCAGTGCGGATGCCGTGCGAGTCGCCTCCGCGTGGACAGCAGGAAAGGCGGGAACCAGCTGATGGCTGACCGGATCGAACTGACGGGGCTCCGGGTCCGCGGCAACCACGGGGTCTTCGAACACGAGAAGCGGGACGGCCAGGACTTCCTGGTGGACCTGGTGCTGTGGACCGACTTCACGGCGGCCGCCGCCTCCGACGACCTCGCCGACACGGTCGACTACGGCGCTCTGGCGCAGTTCGCGCACGACGTCGTGTCCGGCCCGGCCTGCGACCTCATCGAGACGGTGGCCTCACGCATCGCGGACGGAATCATGGACATGGCCCCGACGGCCCACGCCGTGGAGGTCACCCTCCACAAGCCGCAGGCGCCGATCCCCGCCGAGTTCGCCGACGTGGCGGTGGTCGCCCGGCGTTCCCGCAAGGACGGCCGCGACCGGGTGGCGGTCCCGCGATGAGCTGCCGCGCGGTGCTGTCGATCGGCGGCAACCAGGGCGACGCCCTGGCCCTGCTCAGATCGGTGGCCGAGGCGGCCGCCGCCGACGGGATCCTGCGCGCGGCGTCGTCGGTCTACGCCACCCCGCCGTGGGGCGGCGTCGAGCAGGACGACTTCCTCAACGCGGTCCTCATCGTGGAGCACCCCGGCTCGCCCGCCGATGTCCTCGAGTGGGGCTTCGAGCGCGAGCGTGCGGCCGGCCGCACCCGGGACGTGCGCTGGGGCCCGCGCACCCTGGACGTCGACGTGATCGCGGCGGACGTGGACGGCAGCCCCGTGGCCTCGGACGATCCGACCCTCACGCTCCCGCATCCCCGCGCCGTCGACCGGGCGTTCGTCCTGGTCCCGTGGCTGGAGGCGGAGCCCGGGGCGACACTCGCCGGATCCCCGCTCCGAGACCTGCTCGGCGCCCTCGACCCCGCGGACGTCAGTGCGGTCCGCCGCCTGGAGGACTCGCTGTCCCCGGACGGGTGGGCGGGCTGAGGTGACCAGGATCTCGACGCTCACGCTCGCGTTGGTCGCACTCGTGGCCGCCGTCGCCGCGTACGTGCTCACCGGGACGTTCCTCGGTTCGTTCCCCCCGATCGGTTTCGGCTGGGTGACGTTGATCGTGGTCGCGGCGGTCGACATCCTGTTGGCCCTGCGGATCCGGGGAGCGATCTCGGACAATTCGGTCGGTCAGGACCGCAGCCAGATGCACCCGCTGACCATCGCGCGCAGCGCGGCACTCGGCCAGGCCTCCGCGGTCCTCGGCGCGGCCGCGGCCGGTGTGGGAGCCGGCCTGACCCTGTTCTTCCTGCTCCGGCTCGGGGAGCTCGCCGTGGCGGGCGAGGAGTGGCCGGCGGCCGTGGCGGTCCTGGTCTCCGGCACGGTCCTGGTCGGGGCGGGACTGTTCCTGGAGGCCTCGTGCCAGACCCCGCCTGACGACGACGACAACGCGGGCCTCGCCCAGCCGACCTGACTCCTCCCGCGGACCGCGCTAGACGACCTGACTCCTCCCGCGGACCTCGACGCGGTGGCTCCCGGGCCCCCGCTATACCCGATTGACCGGCCCGCCGGGGGAGAGTTCGGACCAACACACCTCGGTTACCTGTGTGACCAATGATCCTGGGGCTATCATGCGGGACATGAGTTCCGACGGCTCGACTGACAAGCCCAGGCCGGCTCGCGCCGGCCGCGGCGACGACCGCGGTCTGGCCAGCATCGCTCTGGGCGTGCTGCTGATCCTCGCGGTGGTGGCCACCGTGGTGATGGTGTTCACCGACAACCCGGTCTGGATGCGTGTCGGCACGCTGGCCGCGCTGTGGGCCGCCTTCATCGGCGCGTTCCTCGTCGCCCGGTACCGCCGTCAGGCCGCTGCCGAGGCCGCCCGCGTCCGCGACCTCCACACCGTCTACGAGCTCCAGCTCGAGCGTGAGATCTCGGCGCGCCGCGAGCACGAGCTGGTCGTGGAGAAGGAGCTGCGCGACTCGGTCCGCACCGAGACCTCCGAATCCGTCCTCGGCCTCCGCCAGGAGATCGCGGCCCTGCGCGAACAGCTCAGCGCGATGGGCGTGTCCCTGCCCGAGGACCGGTTCGCGGTCGGTGGCCACGCGCCCGCCGGCCAGCTCGGTGCCGGCTCGCTGCCGTCGGTGCCGTCCGAGCGGGTCGAGCCCCGTCGCCGTGCGGCCGAGTCGGGCGGCCAGCCGTGGAGTTCGACGTCGCGTCCGTATTCCGCGGCGGCGGGCACGTCGTCGTCTTCCTCATCGTCTTCTTCGGCTCCGGTCAGCGGCTTCGGTGCCCCGGCGGCGCCGACCTCGCCGGGTGTATCGCCGAGCTCCTCGCCGAGCACGTCGGATGCCGCAGCCGAGTCGTCCGGCGTGCCGGCGGCGGGCGTGGGCCCGGACGCCACCCCGAGCACCGAGCGCACCGAGAAGTTCTCTCCTGTCCAGGGGCGCCGCGCCCGCTCCGAGGCTCCGGAGTCCTCGCCGCGTCGGCCGGCGGTCCGGCCCGTGAGCGAGACGTCGCGGTCGTCGTGGCGTTCGGCGGAGACCGTGGCCCCGAGCCGCGAGTCGACTCCAGCGCCGCGGACGCAGACCCCGCCCGCCGCGGAACGTGCCGAGTCGGCCCAGACCGCCGCGCCCGCGACTCCGCCCGCCACACCTGCCACTCCGTCGGCCCAGACTCCGGAGCGTGCCGAGTCGGCTCCGGCCCCGGAGGGCCCCAGGGCCACGCCGTCGCAGGACGAGCAGACCGCGCCCGCGAGCCGCCACGGTTCCGGCTCCGGGCTCTCGGTCGCCGAACTCATGGCGCGGCTGGGTGGGGGAGACTCCGCACAGGGTGAGGACGACGCGTCGGCCGGTGGGCGCCGTCGTCGTCGCGCTGAGGACTGATCCTCGGCTGATGCGCGGCTAATTGCTCGCTTATGCCCGGCCGGCCCCCGGCCGAGATGCGAAAACCTGGCGAGGCCATGCGCCGCCAGTGTGAAGCCCCGGCGGCGCCAGCTTGAAAACGGTGCGTGTGAGGTGCACCACTGAATGGTGTCCAGTGCCCCGTGCGCGACTATTCTCGCCAGCGAGATGTCCGGGACCCGCCGCTGCGTGGGCCTGGAACGGATCGAGCAATGGAGCACTAGAGCGATGTCCGACTTCGGCGTCACCGGAACACCCCCTGCCCGCCTGTCCATCGGCCTCATCTCCGCAGGTCGCGTGGGCACTGCCGTCGGCGCCGCCCTCGAGCGTCGCGGCCATGTCGTCTCCACCGTCGTCGCACGGTCGGGGCGTTCGCGGGAACTCGCGGCCCGCCGCCTTCCCGAGGCCGTCGTCGCCGACCCCGCGACAGTCGCCGAGCACGGCGAACTCCTCATCCTCGCGGTCCCCGATTCCGCGCTGCCCGGTGTGGTGGCCGAACTCGCCGAGGCCGGCGCGTTCCGCCCGGGTCACATCGTCGTGCACGTCACCGGAGCGGTGGGCGCCGACGTCCTGCGCCCGGCCGCCGAGGCGGGCGCCGTGGTGGTGGCCGCGCACCCGGCCATGACCTTCACCGGCGGCGAGGCCGACGTCGACCGCATGGAGGGCTGCTCGTGGGCCCTGACCTCCCCGGATGAGGTCGGCCTGGTCGTGGGGCAGATGCTGGTCATGGAGACGGGCGGCCTGCCGGTCACCGTCGCCGAATCGAACCGGGCGCTCTACCACGCGGCGCTAGCGCACGGCGCCAATCACCTGGTCAGCCTCGTGGGCGACGCAGCCGAGGCGCTCGCCGCATCGTTCTCCGTCCTGCCGGGCGGCGGGGTCGAGGGCGATCCCGACGGGATGCTCGGCCAGGATTCCCAGGCGCTGGCGCGCCGGACGCTCGAGCCGCTACTGCGCGCCGCTCTCGACAACGTGCTGGCCTCCGGCGACGCAGCCCTGACCGGCCCCGTGATGCGCGGTGACGCCGTGACCGTCTCCCGGCACCTCGACGCGCTCGAGGACGTGGACTCCGGCATCGCCGCCGGCTACCGCGCCCTCGCTCTGCGCACCGCCGACCGGTGTGGCGCGGGCCGCGACGTCACCGACCTTCTCGCCCCCGATCTGACGGAGCAGTTCCGATGACCACCACCTTCCCGGTCCGCACCGCGGTCCCCGGACGCGCGAACACCGGCTACAGCCGGGGCGAGCTGACGATCCACCACGAGCCGGATTCGATCCGCGCGGTCACCGAGTCCCTGCGCAAGGTCGGCAAGCAGATCACGTTCGTGCCCACGATGGGTGCGCTGCACGAGGGGCACCTGGCGCTGGTGGAGGCCGCCCGCCGTACGCCCGGCTCGGTCGTGGTGGTGTCGATCTTCGTCAACCCGCTCCAGTTCGGGCCCGGTGAGGATCTCGACGCCTACCCGCGCACCCTCGACGAGGACGTCGCCCGCCTGGCCGAGGCCGGGGTCGAGCTGGTCTTCGCGCCCAGCGCGGCCACCATGTACCCGGACGGGCCGCGCACCACCGTGCTGCCGGGCGCGACGGGCGACATCCTCGACGGCGCCGCCCGCCCCGGCCACTTCGCGGGCATGCTCACCGTGGTGGCGAAGCTGCTGCACATCGTCGCCCCGCACCAGGCGTTCTTCGGTGAGAAGGACTACCAGCAGCTGGTGCTGATCCGGCAGATGGTGGCGGACCTGAACATGGACGTCCGCGTGGTGGGCGTGCCCACCGTCCGTGAGCCCGACGGCCTGGCCATGAGTTCGCGCAACCGCTACCTGTCGGACGACGAGCGCGAGCTGGCCACCACCATCAACGCCGCGCTCGTCGCGGGCACATTCGCCGCCAAGGGCGGGCGCCGGGCGGTCGTCGACGCCGCCGCGGCGGTCCTGGCCGAGCGTCCACAGATCTCGATCGACTACCTCGAGCTCCGCGCCGGCGATCTCGGCGATCCGCCCGAGGAGGGCCCCGGCCGGCTCCTCGTGGCCGCCCGCATCGGATCCACCCGCCTCATCGACAACGTCGGGGTGGCCATCGGCACGGGTTTCCTCGCCGCCGCCGAGGCCACCGTCGCCGCCCAGCAGGCCGACATGGCCCACGACCTCGCCGCGGACATCGATCCCGCCGCGGACTCCCAGGAAGGCTGACCCATGCAGCGCACCATGCTCCACTCCAAGATCCACCGGGCCACGGTGACCCAGGCGGATCTGCACTACGTCGGCTCCTGCACCATCGACGCCGACCTCATGGACGCCGCCGACCTGCTCGAGGGACAGCAGATCGACATCGTCGACATCGACAACGGCGCCCGCCTGACCACCTACGCCATCACCGGCGAGCGCGGTTCCGGCGTGATCAGCATCAACGGCGCCGCCGCCCACCTGGTGCACCCGGGCGACCTGGTGATCATCATCGCCTACGCGCAGATGGACGACGCCGAGGCGCGGGCCTACAAGCCCCGCGTCGTGTTTGTCGACGACGACAACCGCATGCTCACCGAGGGCACCGACCCGGCGGATGTTCCCGAGGGCTCGGGCCTGAAGAACCCGCGCGTGCCGGAGCCCGCGGCCGTCTAGGCGCGGGACGAATCCATGCTTCTCACCGTCGACGTCGGCAACACGCACATCCGGCTCGGGGTCTTCCCCGTCGACGGCGGCTCGCTCGAACGCACATGGAGCATGCGGACCTCGCCGTCGGTGACCTCCGACGAACTCGCCCTGACGATCCGTGGGCTGCTGGGGGAGTGCGCGCAGCGGCTCAGCGGCATCGCCGCGATGTCCGTGGTGCCGTCGGTGACCGGGGAACTGCGCCGGATGGCTGCCGACTATTGGCCGGGCCTGCGGTCCGTCGTGGTGGCGCCCGGGGTGAAGACCGGGGTGCCGCTGCTCGTCGACAATCCGCGTGAGGTGGGCTCGGACCGGGTCGTCAACGCGTTGGCCGCCCACACCCTGTTCGAGGGGCCCGTCGTCGTCGTCGACGTCGACACGGCGACCACCGTCGACGCCATCTCCGCCCGCGGCGAGTTGCTCGGCGGGGCGATCGCGCCCGGCATCGACATCTCCGTGGACGCACTGGCCGAGCGCGCTGCGGCCCTCCGCAAGATCGAGGTCGTGCGGCCGCGCGGCGCGTTGGGCAAGAACACCGTGGCGGCGCTGCAGGCCGGCATCGTGATCGGCTTCGCCGGACAGATCGACGCCCTGGTCGACCGGCTCCGCGCCGACGTCGCCGAGCTCTCCGACGCCTCCGTGGTGCTCACGGGAATGCGCGCCGACGTGGTGTCCGAGGAGTCCCGGACCGTCACGGACGTCGAGCCGGAGCTCGCGCTCGAGGGTCTGCGGTTGGTGTACGAGCGCAACTGCTGACCTGCGGGATGTCCTGCGCCCGGCGGTGGCCGTCGGGCATGCTTGGTGGATGAGCGGTGCGAACGCCGGACGGTCGGGCGGGCCCGGCCGCGGTGGGAGCGACGACTCCGCCGACGACGATGACGCGTACGACGACACGACCAGCGACGTGCTCCGCCGTGACTCGTCGGAGTTCGATCGCGGGCTGTCCTTCTTCGACGCCATCTACGGGTTCGCCGTCACGCTGCTGATCGCGAACGTGGACCTGCCGGAGCCGCAGGAGTGGCAGAACCTGCCGTCGCTGGCGGATTCCGGGCTGGGACAGCAGCTGTTCGGGGTGGTGCTGAGCTTCGTGGTGATCTGCGTGCTTTGGCGCGTCAACGTGCGGCTGATCAAGCACATGCGGGGGCTCGACGGTCCGATGATGGTCGCCAATCTCGTGGCGACCGGCCTGGTGATCCTCGTGCCGTTCACGACCGATGCCCTCAGTAATCCCGCGACGGCGGACCTGGCGTTGCCGACGGTGCTGTACGCGGTGAACATCGCGGGCGTGTCGCTGGCGCAGTCGGCCGTCTACCAGCTGGGCCGGCGGGGTGGTCTGGAGCGGAGCCCGACGTCGGCCCGGCAGAACCGGGCCGCCCTGGGCGATGCCCTGGTGACCCCGGC
This sequence comes from Dietzia sp. NPDC055340, assembly GCF_053645335.1. Classification (NCBI taxonomy): domain Bacteria; kingdom Bacillati; phylum Actinomycetota; class Actinomycetes; order Mycobacteriales; family Dietziaceae; genus Dietzia; species Dietzia sp. NPDC055340. The sequence continues at coordinate 148,674 of NZ_JBSHML010000001.1, forward strand.
GGTGTTCCTGGTCTCGGTGCCGATCGCGTTGACGCTCGGGGCGTTCGCGGCGCAGCTGACCTGGCTGTCGCTGGTGGTGCTGCTGCCGGTGGCCGGCCACCTGTCCTCCCGGGCGGCCGCCCGCGCCCGCGTGGCCGGGCCGGGGGCGGGTCGGGTGAAACCGGACGCCGGGGGTCAGGCAGCCGAGCGGTAGCTGGTCATGGAGACCGAGCCCCAGGCGTAGCCCTTGCTGAAGGCCTCGAGCTTCTCGCCGGAGCCTGCCGCCATGCCGGCGGTGTAGAGCAGCGGCAGGTAGTGGTCGGCGGTGGGGATCGACATGCCGGCGTCGGGGTGCTCGGTCAGGGCGAGGGCGTCCTCGGGACGCTCGGTGAGCACGTTCTGGACGTGGTCGTCGAAGCGGTGGGCCCAGTCGGTGCCCGTGTCGCCGCGCGAGGGGTCGACGGCCCGCAGGTTGTGCACGACGTTGCCGCTGGCCAGGACGAGCACGCCCGAGTCTCGCAGTGCGGAGAGCTTGGTGCCCAGGTCGAAGTGGTAGCTCGCCGGCTTGGACGCGTCGACGGACAACTGGGCCACGGGCACGTCGGCGTCGGGAAAGACGTGGGCGAGAACGGACCAGGTGCCGTGGTCCAGCCCCCACGAGTCGCGGTCGGCCCCCACCCAGGGCGGCTTGACGACCTCGGCCACTTCGGCCGCCAACTCGGGCGCGCCGGCGGCGGGGTACTCGAACTCGTTGAGTTCCCGGGGGAAGCCGTAGAAGTCGTGGATCGTGCGCGGCGAGGACATGGCGGTCACGGCGGTGGCGTTGATGTACCAGTGCGCGGACACGGCCAGGACGGCGCGGGGGCGCTCGGGCAGGGAGTCGCCGAGGGCGGCCCACTCGCGGGTCCAGGCGTTGTCCTCGAGTGCGTTGAGGGGGACGCCGTGTCCGATGAAGGCTGCGGGCTGGCGGGCGTACGAGGCGGTCATCACTTCTCCTTGGATCGCTATGTATATGATGCATCAACTAAATTCGAAATGCCAGCCCTTGGTCGACGGGCCTTGAAGTGGGTAGACCGGTCTGTCTATTATTGCGGTCATGAACGCGCGACGAATGCCCTCGGCCGGTCCGGCGGCATCGACGCGCGCGCAGCTTCGGTGTCCCGGCCCGGCAACGCCCCGATCGACCACCAGAGCTGCAATCCACCGGGAGAACCACATGACCGCCGCCTTCACCACCACGACCCTCTCGACCACCGTCACCGCCGCGGACTACGCGGTGGCCGTCCGGGCCGGCGCCCTCGTGGTGGACATCCGCTCCCGTGCGCAGCGTGAGCGGCAGGGGGTGCTGGCCGGGGCCATTGCAGTGGAGGCCCGCCCGGTGGTGGACCTGCTCGATCCGTCCTCGGCCGCGCCGCTGGCCGCCGTCGCCGACGGCCGCCGGGTGGTGCTGGTGAGTGACGACGGACTGGACGCGGAACTGTTCGCCCTCGAGCTGGCGTCCCGCGGGGTCCGCGGTGTCCGTGCCGTCGACGGCGGCCACGAGGCGCTGCGGTCCGCCCGCGCACTCGGGCTGCTCACCGACGCGGACCACCTGATCCGCGAGCGGTCCGCGATCTCCGCGCACTGACGTCGCGGCTGAAGCCCCGGCCACGGGTTCGGTCCCGCCGCACAGGGAGGACTATCCTCGGGAATCGTGACTGACTCGACTTCCTCCGCTCCCGGGGCCGTCCAGGACGAGCCCGCCGACGACACCCCCGAGCAGCTGCGCATCCGCCGCGACAAGCGACAGCGCCTGCTCGAGTCCGGAGTGGAGGCGTACCCGGTCGACGTCCCCCGTACCCACGGGCTGGCCGAGATCACCTCGGACCCGCGCTTCGCCGCACTCGAGCCGGGAGAGGAGACCGACGTCGTGGTCTCCGTGACCGGCCGCGTGCTCTTCGTGCGCAATACCGGCAAGCTCTGCTTCGTGCGCCTGCAGGACGGAATCGACCCGGCCGCGGACCTGTCCGCCCCGGCGGTCGACGGTGAGGCGGACGGGTTCACCCCGCAGCTGCAGGCCATGCTCTCGCTGGCCAACGTCGGCCAGGAGCGGCTCGACGCCTGGAAGCAGGACGTGGACCTCGGTGACTTCGTCTCGGTGACGGGGCGGGTCGTGCGCTCCAAGCGTGGCGAGCTGTCGGTCATGGCCGATTCGTGGGTGCTCGCCGCCAAGTCGCTGCGCCCGTTGCCTGTCGCGCACAAGGAGATGAGCGAGGACACCCGCATCCGCCAGCGCTACACCGACCTCATCATGCGTGAGCAGGCCCGGCGGAACGCCCTGCTGCGCATCAAGGTCGTGCGGGCACTGCGCCACGCGCTCGAGCGCCGGGACTTCCTCGAGGTCGAGACGCCCATGCTGCAGACCCTGCACGGCGGCGCGGCGGCCCGGCCGTTCGTCACCCACTCCAACGCGCTGGACCTGGACCTGTACCTGCGCATCGCCCCGGAGCTCTACCTCAAGCGCTGCGTCGTGGGCGGCATCGAGCGGGTCTTCGAGATCAACCGCAACTTCCGCAACGAGGGTGTCGACTCCTCGCACAGCCCCGAGTTCGCGATGCTCGAGACCTATCAAGCGTACGGCGACTACGACACGGCCGCCACGATGATCCGCGAGGTCATCCAGGAGGTGGCCACCGAGGTGTTCGGGTCGACCACGGTCACTCTCGTGGACGGCACCACCTATGACCTGGGTGGGCAGTGGCGCGAGGTGAAGATGTACCCGTCGCTCAACGAGGCACTGCAGCGCAAGCACCCGGAACTGGCCACCGCGGGCGCCGAGACGGTGACCGTCGATTCCGGCGTCGCCGAGCTGACCGCACTGGCCGGCAAGATCGGACTCGAGGTCCCCTCGGGCAAGGGCTGGCTGCACGGCAAGCTCGTCGAGGAGCTGTGGGAGCACCTGTGCGCCGACCAGCTGGACGGCCCGGTGTTCGTCCGCGACTTCCCGGTGGAGACCTCGCCGCTGACCCGCGACCACCGCACGGACCGCGGCGTCACCGAGAAGTGGGACCTGTACGTCCGCGGCTTCGAACTCGCGACCGCCTACTCCGAGCTCGTCGACCCGGTCATCCAGCGCCAGCGCTTCGAGGACCAGGCCAGGCTGGCCGCGGCCGGTGACGACGAGGCGATGGTCCTCGACGAGGACTTCCTCGCCGCGATGGAGCAGGGCATGCCGCCGTCGGCCGGCCTGGGCATGGGCATCGACCGCCTGCTCATGGCGCTGACCGGTCTCGGGATCCGCGAGACGATCCTGTTCCCGATGGTCAAGCCGCTTCCGCGCGACTGACCTGACAGTCGCCCGGGGACAGCACGCGCGCTGGTTCTCGGGCTGGTTTCCGGTGTGTTGCTCACCGTGACCCATCGATTGCTGCCCGATCAGTGGGCGGTCCTGGCCGGGACGAGCGCGCTCTGGGGCGTGGTCTCCCTCGTCGCCGGCCGTCGGCTCGGTGAGCGAACCGTCCACGGGGCGGCCGCGGGTCTGACCGCGATGGTCGGCGTGCTGATTCCCTGGCTCGCGATCCATGCGGCCTCCACGCCCCCGGCCGAACTCGCGCTGTGGATGATCGTGGGCCCGGTCGCCGGAGCGATCTGCGGCGCGGCCGGTGCGATGTCCCGGATGCCCGGTCGGAGAGGAGCGCTCGCGGCCGGGGTGGTGCCAGGGATCGTCTGAGGCGAGGCGGTCTACGGTCTGCTGCTGATCGGTGGGCCTGCCTGGGGGCTCGAGTCGGTCCTGGCCGCAGGGCTCCTGGTGGTGGTGTCCCGTCGGGGCGGCCGGTTGTGCGCGTTCGGGTCGGCGGCGGTCCTGGTCGCCCTGGCCGCCGCGGCGTGCTTGGTCTACGACTCGATCCTGTGAGGAAGGGGACGCCTCAGAATGCGACGACCTCGTCCCCGACCTTCAGGTGCTCGAAGAAGTGGGCGGCGGCGTGGTGCCCCAGGTGGATGCAGCCGTGTGACGGCTCGTCGAGTCGGCCCTCATGGAACGCGATGCCGCTGACCGTGAAGTACGTCGAGAACGGCATCGGGGAGTCGAACGGGATGCTGTGGTCGTGACGGACGTGCCGCAGGACGTGGTGCGAGCCGCGGACCGTCTCGTGGCCGGGCCGGCCCGTGGTGATGGGAACCGGGCCGTAGGTGACGCGGCCGCCGTCGACCATCCACGCCTGTTTGCCGTCGACATCGATGCAGGCCCGGGCGGTCGGCGGGCACTGCGGCGGGGCGATCGCCGGCTCGGTCTCCGGGGAGCTCGCGACGGGGGCGCCCGGGCCGTAGCCGAGCATCGTCTCCCGGGTCATCCGCTCTGCCTCCGCCGGGTCGGCGGGCGACTGCGAGAGCACGTCACGCGCGATGAGATCGACGTTCGTGAGGTGCTCGGGCTGCTCCTGCTCGAGGAGGACCTGCCGGGCCACCGAGCGGATCAGCAGGGGATCCACGGAGACGGGCTGCGGGGACTCCTCGAGGACGGCAGGGGCGGCGGAGCCCGCCGCAGAGGCAGGGGATGCGGCGGTGGTCGCTGCGGCCGAGGCGACCGCGGTGGTGTCGTCGGGATCCGTGTTCCCTGCCCCCACTGCGGCCCCGGCGACGGCCGCCCCGACGACCGTCGCGGCGCCGAGCGCGGCGAGGTGGTTGCGGCGGACGGGCCGGTGCTCGGAAGGCATGTGGCCACCCTATCGCTGACGCGTCCACGCGTGGCCCCGCGCGGAGCCGCGCCGGCCCCGGGTCATTCCACTCCGCCGCGAGCCCACCCGGCCGCGATCATCTCCCGCAGCACCAGCTCGTCGATGCGTGCGAGCCGCGTGAGGTAGAGGCACCCCTTGCCGGTTCTGTGCGGGCCCAACCGTCCGAGGACAGCCGGGTCGTCGGGCAGGATCCCGTACAACGAGAGCGCCGATGCCCGGGGACTGAACCCCACCCGGAAGGAGTCACCCTCGCGACCGGAGTCGTAGACGTAGTGGTGGTGCCCGTACCCGACCATCGACGGGCCCCACAGGACGGGTTCCTCGCCGGTCTCCTCGCCGAACAACTCCAGCAGCCGCAGCCCGTCCTCGACACGCCGGGCGGTCGGCAGACCCTCGATCCAGGCGCGCGGGGAGCCGCCCGACGCCGCGAGCGTGGTGTTGTCGTTGCGGCCGGTGGGGCGTGGCCTCGCGACCGGGTCGGTGAACGCCAGCTCGGCACCGGTGAGCGCGTCGCGGAGCACCCCCAACTGGGCCGGGCCGAGCCCGTGGAGGGCCAGCACCTCCCCTTCGGCCCGGCCGTCGAGTTGCCGGAGGTCGGTGATCCCGGCCGCGGCGAGAGCCCGAGCCGCGGGGGCGGACAGGCGGGGCAGGGGTAGTGGCGTGTCGGACATGGGGAGACGCTAGCCCACCATCGGCCGGCCGGCTCGGCCCTGAGGGCGTGCTGAGATCGGACTGTGACTCCGCGATGCGCGGCCGGGTGATCCGCGCCGGGCATAATCAGCGCACATGACACGCTTCGTCCCGCGCGCGGCGCTCGCGGTCGCCGCCGCCGTCGCACTGGCGGTATCCGCGGCTCCCGCCGCCTCCGCCCAGCTGCCGCTGCCGGTCCCACCGGAGATCGAGCAGGCGATCACGCAGGCGCAAGCCGGCTCGGCGCAGGCCGACTACGATGCGCGCACCTCGATCGGCGGGGCCCTGGAATCCGCCGGGATCACCCCGCCGCCGGGATTCGTCCCGCCGCCGCCCGCGGCACCCACGCCGTCGGCCCCGCCGGACGAGACCCCGCAGAGCCCGTGTCCGCGCACGGCCGACGCATGTGTGGATCTGGGCGGCGAACGCACGTGGCTGCAGGCCGACGGTCGGCTGAGCTACGGGCCGGTACGGATGTCCCACGGAAAGGCCGGCTGGGAGACGCCGACCGGCACCTACCAGGTCACCCGCAAGGTTCGCCACGAGGTGAGCCGCCTGTTCGACAACGCGCCGATGCCGTACTCCGTCTACTTCGTGGGCGGGATCGCCTTCCACGAGGGCGACCCGGCGATCGACTCCCACGGCTGCATCCGCATGGACCAGCCGGCGGCGGCCACCTACTTCGAGCACCTCGAGGTGGGCGACACCGTGGTGGTGTTCTGACGGCCCCGCGCCCGGGCCACTGTCACCGATCGTGATGGTGGGGGCGGGCCGACTCCACGTCCGGAAAGATGTACTCGGCCGACCGCGCGGCCCATGCGGACCCGCCGGTCACCAGCAGGAACCCGAGTGCTGCGACGAACGGCCCGTAGGACATGGCCGCGCCGGAGGGCAGCCCGGACAGCAACGGCTCGCCCGCGCCAGTGGACGACACCAGCGTCCACATGAACGCCAGGTGGGCGAGCAGGATGATCCCGCCGACCAGCGCCCCGGCCATCGCGAACGCACCGAGTCGGGTGGCCGCGGTGACGGCCACGAGGAACAGCAGCACCACCAGGCCCAGGAAGAGGACGGGTGCCACGCTGCGCACGTCGATGATCTCGGTGATGCCCAGCGCGGTGATCTGTGAGCCGCCGCCGGTGGTCAGCCACGGGAGGTAGAGGCTGAGCAGCGCCAGCGCGAGCCCGACCGCCGCGGCCAGCGCGCCGATCCGGTTGGTGACGTGGGGGACGATCCGCGTCCGCGCCGGAGCTCTGGTGGGAAGCGCCGCGCGATGGGGTGCGGGGTGCGTGTATGCGGTCATCGTGATCACCCTTCCGGCAGAATTCGCCTGCAGTGGTATGCCTCACATCCTACGACCGATTCCGGCCCGAATCTACCGCTGGGTCTCCCGTTATGGTATTGGGACCGCCTCGGCGGGGGCGGTCAGCGCTTCCGGTTGGTGTGCCGTGTCGGTTCGGCGGTCATCGGATCCTCGGGCCACGGGTGCTTCGGGTACCGCCCGCGCATCTCCGCCCGCACCCCGGGATAGGCCTCGCGCCAGAAGAAACCCAGATCGCGGGTCACCGCGAGGGGGCGCCCGGCGGGGGAGAGGAGGTGCACCGTGACGGGGACGCGGCCGCCGCAGATCCGCGGGGAGGTGGTCCAGCCGAAGCATTCTTGCAGCTTGGCGGCCAGGACGGGGGCGTCGTCCGACCCGGGCTCGGGATAGTCCACGCGGTACGACGACGACGAGGGCACCTGCAGCCGCTCCGGCACCAGCTCGTCGAACGACCCGGCCTCCGGCCAGGGCAACAGTCGCTTCAGCGCCGGGCCGAGGGCCCGGCCCGCGATCGTCGAGCCCTGCGCGAGGGCGGCGATCTCCGGCCCGAGCCATTCGTCCAGACGCTCGGCGAGGCCGGCCGCGGACACGTCGGGCCAGGGCTCACCGAGTTCCCGGCGGGCCAGCGCGAGGCGACGCCACAGGGCGAGGGCGTCGTCGTCGGGGCCCAGGGCCGGGAACCCGCCGGCCCGGACCGCGGCCGAGACCGCCTCGACGGCCGCCGCGTGTGAGGGCCGCACAGGTGTAGAGGAGAGTTCGATCGCGCCGAGACGCCGGACACGGCGGCCGGTCAGTGAACGGCCGGCGAAGTGGGCGGTCTCGTCGTCGTCGACAAGAGGGGACGCGGCGTCGAGCGCGTCGTCCCGACTGATCGCGGCGGCCCCGCGGATCACCGCCCCGGCCTCTCCCGCAGCGCGCCCGGCGGCGCGGCCGACCTCCGCCACGGCCAGCCATTCCCGGCCGACCAGCGCCGAGCCGGGCGGCAACACCGCGCCGGTCCCGGAGGCGAAGGTGTACTGGTCACGTCGGCGGCGTGCGACCCGGTCCGGGTGAGCGAGCGCGATCACCAGCCCCGTCGCGTCCTCCCGTCCGTCGCGCCCGCCCGCGGGGCTGCCCGCGGCGCGACCCTCGCGCGCGATCCGCTCCATCCGGCGCGCCTGCTGCTGCCAGGCCCGCGCGTCCGGCGCCCGACCCGACCGCAACGCCCGCAGGTCCGCGGCCAGGTCACCGCCCGGGGAACGCCGGTCCGAGGCCAGCAGCGCCACCACCTCGGCGGCGGCCCGCGGGCCGACCAGTGACGCCCCGTCGAGCAGGGCCCGGGCGTGACGCGGATCGGCCGGCACCCGTGCCAGGTCCCGGCCCCGGTCGGTGGCCCGGCCGTCGGCATCGAGTGCGCCGAGGCCGCGCAGCACCGACTCCGCGCGGGCCAGCTCCCCGACCGGCGGGGCGTCCGGCAGGGCCAGCCCCGCGCCGCGCGGCGCACCCCAACACGCCACGTCGAGGGTGAAGGTCGTGAGATCGGACGTGGCGATGGCCGGGGAGCGATGCGACGGCAGGTGCGTGTATTCCTGCTCGCTCAGGCACCGCACCGCCAGGCCCGGGCCCAGGCGTGCGGCGCGGCCGGCGCGCTGGACGCACGAATCCCGCGACGCCGACACGGTCACCAGGCCGGTCATATCGCGGGCGGTGTCGCGGCGCGGCTCGCGGCTCAGACAGGCGTCCACCACCACCTGCACGCCCGGGACCGTCAGCGAGGACTCGGCGAGATCCGTGGAGACGACCACGCGCGGACGCGACCCGCCGCCGGTGCGGCCCGAGCCCGACACCGCGCGGTCCTGCGCCGCCGGGTCGAGCCCGCCGTGCAGCGGAAGGATCTCGGCGGCCTCACCGAGCCGAGCGGACAGCAGGCGCACCACCCGCTCGATCTCGCGCACCCCCGGCAGGAACACCAGGGAGTCGTGGCCGCTCGCGCGAACCTCGTCGGCGGTCACCGTCGCGACGTGCTCGAGGAACCCGTCGGTCACCCCGCGCGCGTCGAGCCTGGGCGCGGACGGCGGTGCGTAGCGGACCTCCAGGGGGTGCAGGACGGCCGGGACGTCGACGACCGGGGCGGGGGTGTGCCCGTCACCGGTGCTCCCGCCGAGCAGGCGGGCGAAGCGGTCCGCCTCGACCGTCGCGGACATCGCCACCACCGGCAGGTCTTCGCGCAGCTGGCGCAACTCGCACAGCAGGGCGAAGGCGAGGTCGGACTCCACATCGCGTTCATGGACCTCATCGAGCACCACCGCGCCCACGCCCGGCAGGTCGGGATCGGAGATCAGTCGGCGTACCAGCACGCCCGGTGTCACGAACTCCACCCGCGTGTCACGGCCGACCGTCGAGTCCCCGCGAACCGAATAGCCCACCGGCCCGCCGGGCTCCGTACCGGTCAGGCGTGCCAGGCGGCGGGCCGCGGACCGGGCGGCCACGCGGCGGGGCTGCGTCACCACCACCCTGCCGGCCACGCCGTCGGCCACCGCGACGGCCGGCGGCACCAGCGTCGTCTTGCCCGTACCCGGGGGCGCCTGGACGACCGCGGTGCCGGTCGCGGCGAGGGCCTCGCGTAGCGCCGGTAGGGCGTCGGCGAACGGCAGCCCGCTGCCGATCCGCTCCGGGTCGAACCGGCTCACCCGGGCTCCGGGCGGTTCTCGCGCTGCGTCGGGCCCGGCTCGGGGGCGTCCGGATAGATGCTGCGGGTCTCCGCGCGCGTGTAGCGGCGCGGGAACAGGTCGTACGGATGGACCTTGGGCAACGTCTTGGCCACCGCGAGCGTCACGTACATGACGGTGTTGATCGCCACGAACGCCGCGAGCACCGCGAACCACTCGGAGGCCAGCACCGACTCGGGCAGCAGGATCCCCGCGTGGATCGTCTCGATCTGCATCGTGTGAGTCGTCATGTCCCCTCCACCCTGGTCGTCCCGTCCTCGCCGACCACCACGTGGCCCCAGTTGGCCTGGCGGGCCAGGAGGATGTCGAACACGCCCTTGAGGAAGACGATGTTGAGGAACGTCGCGTACGCCAGCTCCGGGATCAGCACCACCGCGACGAGCTTGGCCCGCAGGTCCGCCTTCCACACCCCGACCAGCCGTTCGAGCATGAACAGCAGGCCGAGCCCGCCCCAGAAGGGATACCAGACCCACTCGTCGAGGGCGAGCGCGGTGATGGTGATGAGCAGCAGGTAGCTCAACAGCGCGATCGCCCCGTACCCGATCCCGAGCTGCTGGAACCAGTACCGGGTGGTCTGCGGCGTGATCCCGTAGGCGCCGAGGTTCTCCAGCGCGCCGCGCTGCCAACGCAGTCGCTGGTGCCACAGCGCCCGCCAGGTGGGCATGACCTCGGTGACCACCGTGCACTCCGGAGGGGACACCATGAGTCCGCCGAGGGATTTGAGGGCCAGCGTCAGCTCGTTGTCCTCCGTCAGCGCCGCCGTGTCGTAGACGTCCCCGTGCCTGCCCGGGATCCGGGTGCCGCGCGAGTCGGCCACCGTCCGCAGCGCGCGCGAGCGGAACACCGAGGCGGTGCCGGTGAGGACGAACACCCGGCCCCGGCGTCGGCGGATGTCGCGGCTGTAGCGGGTGTACTCGTTGCGCTGGTACTGCCCGAGGAGTCCGGCACCGTCCTCCCCGTAGAACAGGCCGCCGACGGACATGAGGGCGCGGTCGTCGGTGAAGCGTCGGCGGGCGGAGGTCAGGTAGCCCTGGTCGAGCACCGTGTCGGCGTCCATGACCATCACGCAGTCGTTCTCGCCCAGGTCCGGCAGGAGGACCGCGAGCGCCTGGTTGAGCGCGCCGCCCTTCTTGTGGGCGTTGTCGACGGAGGCGAACACCTCCACGCCCGCCGCGCGCGCCAGGTCGGGTGTCGAGTCGGTGCAGTTGTCGGCCACCACGATGATCCGCTCCGGCGGGTCGATCTGGTCCTGCAGCGAGGTGATGGTCGCGGAGATCCGATCCTCCTCGTTGTGCGCCGGGATGAGGACCGTGATGGTGACCGGCCCGTGGAACACGCCGCGGGTCTCGGCCATGACGACCTTGGGGGCGAGCGGGATCCCCTGCTCGTCGAGGGAGCGTCGGTAGCGGTTGGCGACGGTGGTCTCCACCGACGTCGCCACGGCGACGAAGATCAGGGCGACGACGAACGCCGCGACGATCACCGCCACCGGTGGGGCGTACGCATCGTAGAGGAACCGCAGGTTTCCCAGCCGGCCCTCCCGGGCCTGCTGGACGCGGTTGTCGGACAGCGTGAGCGCCAGCCAGAGCATGAGACCGGCCATGGCGGCCAATCCGACGACGGCCACTCCGACCGTCCGTCCCATGGTGAAGGACGGTTTCTCCAACGCTGGTTCCTCCTCGGTGTGGTGTGCGGGTCGCCGGGGACCCGGACTCGTCGCGGGGCGCAACCGCCGCGGCGTCAGGCAACAGTGTTCCGGCGTTCGCTGACGGCGTACACGATTCGGCAATGATCACCCCACCTGCGGCGTTGAACACACATGACAGGTCGACTGCCACTCCTGTGGCTCCGGTCGACGGACCGGGCCACTAGAGTGGTGCAAACCCGAGGAATGTGAGGTAGCACGATGTTCGAACGGTTTACCGACCGCGCGCGTCGCGTCGTCGTCCTGGCCCAGGAAGAGGCCAGGATGCTCAACCACAACTACATCGGTACCGAGCACATTCTGCTCGGGCTCATCCATGAGGGCGAGGGTGTAGCGGCCAAGGCCCTCGAGTCCCTCGGGATCTCGCTGGAGGCCGTGCGTAGCCAGGTCGAGGAGATCATCGGTCAGGGCCAGCAGGCGCCCAGCGGGCACATCCCGTTCACGCCGCGTGCCAAGAAGGTGCTCGAGCTGAGCCTGCGGGAGGCCCTGCAGCTCGGCCACAACTACATCGGTACCGAGCACATCCTGCTCGGCCTCATCCGCGAGGGCGAGGGCGTGGCCGCCCAGGTGCTGGTCAAGCTCGGCGCCGACCTCACGCGGGTGCGCCAGCAGGTCATCCAGCTGCTCTCCGGTTACCAGGGCAAGGAGGCCGAGGCCACGGGCGCTCCGGCTGGAACCGGTGGACGTGAGTCCGGTACGCCGTCGTCGTCGACGGTCCTGGACCAGTTCGGCCGCAACCTCACCCAGGCCGCCATGGAGGGCAAGCTCGACCCGGTCGTCGGTCGCGCCAAGGAGGTGGAGCGCATCATGCAGGTGCTCTCCCGGCGCACCAAGAACAACCCGGTCCTCATCGGCGAGCCCGGTGTGGGTAAGACCGCCGTGGTCGAGGGCCTGGCCCAGGCGATCGTCAACAACGAGGTCCCCGAGACCCTCAAGGACAAGCAGCTCTACTCGCTGGACCTGGGTTCGCTCGTAGCCGGCTCCCGCTACCGCGGCGACTTCGAGGAGCGCCTGAAGAAGGTGCTCAAGGAGATCAACCAGCGCGGCGACATCATCCTGTTCATCGACGAGATCCACACGCTCGTCGGGGCGGGCGCCGCCGAGGGCGCGATCGACGCCGCGTCGATCCTCAAGCCCAAGCTGGCCCGCGGTGAGCTGCAGACCATCGGTGCCACCACGCTGGACGAGTACCGCAAGCACATCGAGAAGGACGCGGCGCTCGAGCGTCGTTTCCAGCCCGTGCAGGTGCCCGAGCCGAGCGTCGAGCTGTCCATCGAGATCCTCAAGGGTCTGCGGGACCGCTACGAGGCGCACCACCGGGTCACCATCACGGACGCCGCACTGGCCGCGTCCGCTCAGCTGGCGGACCGGTACATCAACGACCGCTTCCTGCCGGACAAGGCGATCGACCTCATCGACGAGGCCGGTGCCCGTATGCGCATCAAGCGGATGACGGCGCCGCCGGACCTCCGCGAGTTCGACGAGAAGATCGCGGAGGCCCGCCGCGAGAAGGAGTCCGCGATCGACGCGCAGGACTTCGAGAAGGCCGCCGGCCTGCGGGACACAGAGAAGAAGCTCATCGCCGAGCGCTCCGAGCGTGAGAAGCAGTGGCGTGCGGGCGACATGGACGTGGCCGCCGTGGTGGACGAGGAGCAGATCGCCGAGGTCCTGGGTAACTGGACCGGCATCCCCGTCTTCAAGCTCACCGAGGAGGAGACCACCCGTCTGCTCCGCATGGAGGACGAGCTGCACAAGCGGATCATCGGCCAGGAGGACGCCATCAAGGCGGTCTCGCGGGCCATCCGCCGTACGCGCGCCGGGCTCAAGGATCCCAAGCGCCCGTCGGGTTCGTTCATCTTCGCCGGCCCCTCGGGTGTCGGTAAGACGGAGCTGTCCAAGGCGCTGGCGAACTTCCTGTTCGGTGAGGATGACGCGCTCATCCAGATCGACATGGGCGAGTTCCACGACCGCTTCACGGCCTCTCGGCTCTTCGGCGCGCCCCCCGGGTACGTCGGCTACGAGGAAGGTGGCCAGCTCACCGAGAAGGTGAGGCGCAAGCCGTTCTCGGTGGTCCTGTTCGACGAGATCGAGAAGGCCCACTCGGAGATCTACAACACCCTCCTCCAGGTGCTGGAGGACGGCCGTCTCACCGACGGTCAGGGTCGCATGGTGGACTTCAAGAACACCGTGCTGATCTTCACCTCGAACCTGGGCACCAAGGACATCTCCAAGGCCGTGGGCATGGGCTTCTCCGGTATCGGGGAGCAGGATGCCGAGGGTCAGTACGAGCGGATGAAGCAGAAGGTCAACGACGAGCTGAAGAAGCACTTCCGCCCGGAGTTCCTCAACCGCATCGACGAGATCGTGGTGTTCCACCAGCTCACGCAGGACCAGATCGTCCAGATGGTCGAGCTCATGATCGGCCGCGTCCGTTCGGCCCTCAAGGCCAAGGACATGGACATCGAGGTCACCAACCGTGCGGAGCGGCTCCTGGCCAAGCGCGGATTCGACCCGGTGCTGGGCGCGCGTCCGCTGCGTCGCACGATCCAGCGCGAGATCGAGGACACGCTGTCGGAGAAGATCCTCTTCGGCGAGGTCGCTGCCGGCGATCTGGTGACCGTGGACGTCGAGGGCTGGGACGGCGAGTCCGAGCGCACCGAGGATGCCAAGTTCACGTTTACTGGCTCCCCGCGCCCGGACGCGCCCGAGGACCGCGAGGGCGACGAGGTCACCGCCAGCGTCGCCCCCACGGGTGAGGCCGGGCCGGGCGACTCCTTGCCGCCGAGCTCGGGTGGCTTCGGTGGCGGCGCCCCGGGCGGCCCCGCCGGCAGCGGCGGGGCGGCTCCCGCCACGAGCTGACCGCTCCCGAGATAGTCGCAACGGACGACCCCCGCCCTCACCGGCGGGGGTCGTCCCCATTTCGGCGTCGCTCCCGGAACGCCACATCCGACTCGCGCCGCCAGTCAGCCTCCAGCCCCGCCTGCCCGCCGCCGCGATCCCGGCCCCCTCCGCCCCCGCCGGCCGCCGCTGCCCGTCGAGTGGTCGAAGATCCCGAAAGTCGGCGATGCCCACCTGGGAAAACGTGATTGGGATCGACCACGCGGCGAATTGTGAGCGGCTGGCCAGCGTTGTGTGAGGCACCTATGGCCTCGCTGGAGGACCTATCCTCGGCGAGGCTCGCGAGCGGACGAGCGGCGACGACGGGGGAGTTACGGATGACGTACGGGGGCGGGCCATCGCAGGCGCCGGGGCACGGGCAGGCGCCGGGCGAGGGACGGCGCTCCGGGGCGTGGACAGCCCCCGGCCAGGAGAACGAGAACTCGAACGCGATCTGGTGGATCCTGGGGATCGTCTGCGCTGTCGGGTTGATCATCGTGGCGGCGGGGGCCATCGCGCTCGCCGGCGTGGTGGAGCAATTCATGAAGTCAGGACTGGGGCCGAACTCGGCGCCGGCGACGTCGTCGTCCTTCACCCCTGCAGCCCGCCCGACGTCGTCCGCACCCGCCGCGCGTCCCCACTCCGCGGAGGGTCCTGCCAGCCCGTCGATTCGGGTATCACCCCGCTTTCCGCAGGTTCAGCCGGCGGCGGAGATGCCACGGGAAGATGCTGCGGAGTTGGGTGTGGAGGTGGACATCCAGACGTCCGAGCTGCGGTACGTGGTGATGGACATGTTCGACGAGCCGATCTACAACTGCATCTTCTCGGCCGACTTCCAGAACCTCACGGACCAGCCGCTGGTGGTGACGGTGGCGTTCCGCACGACCGGCGATCCTCAGATGGAATGGGCGGGTGGTTCACCCAAGAGGCTCGAACCGAACGATTCCACGAAGCTGGCGCTGGGCTGGGACGGCCTGAGCCCGGCGGAGGTGGGACTGAGCGAGAATGAGTGCACCGGCGGGGTCGAGCTCACCGAGTTGGTGGTGGCGCCCGGCTAGTGGGCGGAGCTCGATACCGAACGGAAGCCGCCGTCGAGGATCACCAGGGGATCGGCGGGCTCGTCGTCGAACCAGGCGTCGAGCAGACGCGCGATCACCAGGACGTGATCGCCAGCGGGCACGAGACGGTCCAGGACCACGCGGAGTCGGACCCGCCCGCCGTGGAGCAGTGGCTCGCCGGTCTCGGCGCGGGTCCACAGCGCCGTGTCGGCGAACCGCAGATGCGACGGCCCGGCAAAGCGGAGCGCCAGGTGCTCGTCCCCTTCGCCGAGCAGATGCACGACGGCGGTGCGGGCCTCGAGAACGGCCGCCAGGCTCGACGAGGATACTCCCACGTTGAAACTGATCAGGGCGGGCTCGGCAGACAGGCTCGAGGGGGACGACGCGGTGAAGCCGACGGGACCGTCCGAACCGTCCAGGGTGACGATGGTGACGCCGGCGGGATGCGTCCTCATCGCGCGCCGGTGGACCTCCCGGGAGACGGGCGGGACGGTAGTGGACAACGACTGGTGTTCAGGCATGTCGGAAGTCTGCGGCCCGCCCGCTACGGATGTCGAGACTTCCGTTCGCGGTGATGCAAAGTGCGGCGGCGGAAGCAGGCCGCCACGGCGGTGAAGGCGCGGCCGGGCCGGGCCCTACGACGCAGAGAGCGCCCGGGCCGCGAGCACTGCCGTGGGGTCCGCGGAGATCGCGTCGAGTGCGACCGCCATCGCGGCGAACTGCTGGATGCGGCCTCCTGCCGTCGAGACCCGCAGATCCGGCGCCCCGCCCACGAGACGGGTCTCCCGGGTCGCCTTGATCAGCGCCGACAGGTACCGCCGATGGTCGGTGAAGGCCTGACCGCACAGGACGACGGCATCGGGCCGGGTGATGGAGGACAACAGGCCCACCAGCCGGCCCAGGACCGTGGCGCGCTCGACGAGGATCGCTTCCGCCACCGCGTCCCGGCGGGCGCGCACGGCGAGTTCGGCCACCGATCCCACCTCTATTCCGTGGCGACCCGCAGCCCGGACCAGCCCGGAGTCGCCGACCACGTCCAGCAGGCCGCCGCCGCGGTCGTCGAGCAGCTCGGTGGCTCCGACGGGCAGGTGCGTCAGATCGGGGGAGCCCGCCCGCGGCTGGTGGACGACGCCATCGATCACGAGCGCGGAACCCAGGCTCTCGCGTGCATAGACCACCAGCGTGGTGCCCTCGTGGGTCTCGTGCCCCACCAGCAGCTCGGTCGCGGCCATGGCCTCGACGTGCGGCGCCACCGAGAACGGCACCCCGATCCGGTCGGCGAACAGGTCGGTGACGGGCACGTCCTTCCATCCGAGCAGGTCGTGGTCGATCCGGCCCGCCCCGGTGATCCGGGCGGCGGTGGCGATCCCACCCCGGACCAGCCGGCGGTCGCGGTAACCGTCCAGAAGTCGGAACGCGACCGCGGTCAGATCGTCGGCGATCCGCGCCGGTTCACGGCCGGGCGTGCCGATCGCGTACTCGGACAGGATGCGGCACGCGAGGTCGCACACCGCCACCACGCTGCGATGTAAGCCGATGTGCACGGCGACGGTCACCGGACCGGACGGGTCGATCTCCACCGGGATGCTCGGGCGTCCGACCGATCCGTCGTGCATGAGTTCGGGACGCTCTTGGATGACACCCGCGGCCATCAGCGCGGAGGTCGCGCGTCCGACGGTCGCCACGGACAGCCCGGTCGTCGCTGCGATCTCGGGCCGGGAGACGGGCCCCCGGAACCGGATCGCCCGCATGACCCGCGCCGAGCTGATGTCGGAGAGGCGCAGGTCGGCCACGGGGGACTGGGTGGGCATGGCGGTGACAGTAACACAGGCAATAGACAGATCGGTCTGGTGCAGTTAAGGGTTTCGGACTTGGGATCCTGCTGGTCACGCACGACATCGACGAGGCGATCGCGCTGGCCGACAGCGTGCTCGTGCTGGACCACGGCGCCGTTGGGCACACCGAGACCATCGACCGGCCCCGCGAGGGCGGGCAGGTCGGTCACCACCGACGATCACTTCTCGACGCCCTGGGCGTCGACGACTCAGACGAGGACTATTCGATATGACCACCACCGTTTCCGATATCCGCAGGCGACACTCGATACTGATCGCACTCCTCGCCCTGGTGGTGGTCGTGATGATCGCCGGTGCGGGGTGCGCCAGTCGGGAATCGCAGGCCCAGGCGCCCGTCCCGGACAGGGTGGACCCGGCGGAGCTGTCCGACCTCGTGCTGCGGGTGGGGGACCAGAAGGGTGGCACAGAGGCGCTACTGACCGCGTCAGGGCAGCTCGACGACCTGCCGTACCGGGTGGAGTTCTCCACCTTCACCTCCGGACCGCCGCAGATCGAGGCGCTCAACGCCGGGCAGATCGACGTGGCCGTGACAGGCAACACCTCGCCCGTGTTCGGGGCCGCGGCCGGGGCGCGCGCGTCCGTCGTGTCCGCCTACGCCAACGACGGGGAGGGCGACCAGATCCTCGTCCCGGCCGACTCGGACGTGCAGTCCGTGGCGGACCTGGTCGGCCGGAAGGTGTTGGTGGCCAAGGGCACCTCCGCCCACGGCCACCTGCTGCTGCAGCTCCGTAAGGCCGGGGTCGACCCGGACGACGTGGAGCTGGTGTATCTCCAGCCCGCCGAAGCGGGGTCGGCGTTCTCCCGCGGCGACGCTGACGCGTGGGCCATCTGGGACCCGTACACTGCCATCACCCAGACCACCTCCGATGCCCGCACCCTCACCGCCGCGGCCGGGACGACCAACGGGTTCGGGTTCGGCGTGGCGTCTGACGAGGCCCTGGCGGACCCGCGCCGGCAGACCGCGATCGCCGACCTGCTGGTCCGGATCGCCGAGGCGGGGAAGTGGGCGGCAGAGGACCCGACCGGGTGGGCGGACTACTACGGAGCGGCGGTGGGCATCTCACCGGAGGCCGCCGAGCTCTCGCAGGGCCGTAGCAGCCGGGTGCCGGTCGCGCTGGCGGACACGATCGCCAGCGAACAGGAATTCGCCGACGTGTTCACCGAGGACGGTCAGATCGATGCTGTCGACGTGAATGCACTGGCGGACGAGCGGTTCGCTGACGACCTGGCGCCCGTGGTGGGCCCGCTGCCCTGAACTGAGCCGGGCTGCCCCGAGTTGTGCTCGCCTCGGGCCCGAGCTGGCCAGGTCAGGCGGCGATCCGGTCCCAGAGGGTCGCGATCGCCGCCCAGCCGACCATGCCGACGGTGGAGTAGAGCAGCGCCCAGAGCACGCACCCCACGGTCACGGCCGGCAGGTAGCGGCGTAGCGGCATGACGGTGAAGCCGGCGCTGAAGTTGATCGCCGTCTGGATGCCGACCGTCAGGAACGACAGTGGCACCGCGACCACGCCGTAGCGGGCGGAGAGCCGCTGGGCGCGCTTCATGGTCGGCCCGTCGAGGCGACGGGCGAGCCTGTCGCTGAGCCGACCCCCGCTCAGCGCGCCCCGGCCCAACCAATAGGTGGCGTTGGCCCGCAACATCACGATCAAGAACAGGGTACCGAAGGCCAGGGCGAACGGCAGTTCGGCGATCCGGTCCATGGGCGGGCAGCGATGCGGGGTGCGGTCAGGTCGGGTCTGGTCAGCCGGCGGGCTTGACGTCCATTACGACGTCGAACTCCAGCAGGTTCGCGCCCTCTGCGACCGGCTTGCCGTGCTGACCTGCGTGGGCCGCGCGGGCGTCGCCGTCGCGCCACGCCTCGAACGAAGCGTCGTCCTCCCAGGTCGTCACCACGAAGTAGCGGGTCTCCCCGCCGGTCGGGCGCAGCAGCTGGAACCCGAGGAAGCCCGGGGAGTTCTCGACGGTGTGCGCGCGCTCGGAGAACCGGCGCTCGAGCTCGGCGCCGGCCTGCGGCGGGACGTTGAGGGCATTGATCTTCACGACGGCCATGTAGGACAGCCTACGCTTACCGGCCGACGAGGCGGGTCGCTGACCTGACTCGGGGCGAAGCCCACGGGCGCCGGACTCGCGGGAGACCGGTCCTACCCGAACTTCGACGAGCCCCCGAGGTCGATCGCGATCTCCGCGCCCGTGATCCCCGCTCCCGCGGGACTGCACAGATGGACGACCATCGCCGAGATCTCCGTCGGTTCGACCCACGGCCGGGGCAGCACGTTGAGCGCGCCGAACCCTGCGGCCGCGCCGTCGAGATCGCTGGCCTCGCCCCCGGACATCAGCGAGATCATCGCGGAGTTGTCGATCATCGGGGTGCGCACGTTGCCGGGATGGATCGAGTTGACGCGGATCCCCATGGGGCCGACCTCGCCCGACAGTGATTTGGCCAGACCCCGAACCGCCCACTTGGACGCCATGTAGCTGGTGGTGTTGGCGGCTCCGGTCAGTCCGACCATCGAGCTGATAATGACGATGGAGCCGCCGCGGCCCGTGTCCAGGATGTGGGGAACCGCGACCTTCGTGGTGATCCAGGTGCCCTTGAAATTGGTGTCGACCGTGGCGTCCCACTCCGCCTCACTGCGCTCCCAGGACCGGGTGACAGGGGCGGACACCCCCGCATTGCACACGGCGAAATCGAGTCCTCCGAGCGCGGCCACGCCGGTGTCGACGGCCGCCGCCATTGCCACCAGATCCCGGACGTCAGCGACAGCCGTATGGCACCGGCGCCCGGACGCTCGCACCGCCTCGGCGGTGGCATCGAGGTCCTCGGGTCGGGCCAACGGGTACTCGATGGTGGGGATGTCGGAGCAGATGTCCGTGGCGATGATGTCACAGCCGGCCGCGGCGAGCGCCTCGCAGTGTGCCCTGCCCTGGCCACGCGCGGCGCCGGTCACCAGGGCGACCCTTCCGGTCAGCGGCGCTCCGATAGTCGGGTCGTTAGTCATCCGTTGCTGTTACCTTTCGTGGGTTCCGGGGATCGGGGTGCTACGTCGAGCGCATGTGCTTCGACAGGTCACCGAACCCGTCGGGGAGCACTCGGCGTTCAGCGAACCTCCAGTCGCCGCTGTGGGAGGAGAAGGAGTCCGCGTATCGCCCCTGGAAGATGATGGTGGGCTGGGCCCGGGAGATCGATTGGTAGACGATCACGTACGACTGCGCGGTTGCCGACGTGCCCTGCTCGTCGAAGTCAATGCAGATGTTGCCCATGACGTGGCGCGTACCCGTCGAGCCGTCGTCGTACAGGATGATGTTCGAGTGCAGGAACTCCGCTACCGCGTCACGTCCTGTGAAGGCGAGAGCTGGCCCGGGTCGCCACACCCCGTCTGCGAACAGGTCCGCGGTCTCGTCGAGTCGTCCGGAGTCGAGTGTCGTGCAGTACGCGTAGATCAGGCGGGTGATGGCCTCCCTGGCCTCGATCCGCTCCACGGCATCCATGTCAGTCCTCTCGGTGCGCCGGGTTGAACAAGGCCGGGTGACTCACTCTTCGATGAAGGCGCCGTCGAAGAGCATGGTGGAGGAAATCGTGGGCTGGACGCCCCTGACCTCCTCGGAAATGAGTACGTATTCCTCGGCGTTGCCGACGACGGTGAACGGCATGACCCGGTTGTGGACTTCCTGCAGGCGCGCGAAGCCCTCCTTCTGCGCTTGCAGGTCGGTCGCGGCCATGAGTTCGGTGACCGTCGCGACGAGTTCCGGGTCATCGATGCCGGTGAGGTTGGTGGCGCCGCCGGGGGTCAGGGCGCTGTAGAAGGTGGAGGCCGGATCGGCGTCGGACGTATCCAGGCCGCCGATGACGATCTCGTAGTCGCCCGTGAACTGTCGCGCGGTGACCTGGGACACCGGTGCGTTCTCGATGGACACGTCAAACCCGGCGGCGTCGAGCAGCGCCTTCGTGACCACTCCTGCCTCGACATTCTCGGGACCGTCGGAGATCAGAAGGGTCAGTGAGCCGTTCCAGTCCGGATTGTCGGCCTTGATCTCCTCGACGAGCGCCGTGGCCGCGGCGTTGTCGTATTCCGGTCCGTCATGGCCGTCGTAGAAGCGCGAGGACTCGGCCAGCAGGGCGGAGGTCGGCTGCCCGGTGCCGGCGCGGAGCCGTTGATCCATGAGGTCTCGGTCGAGAGCGTGGGCCACGGCCCGGCGGGCCCGTTCGTCGGTGAGGATGCCGTCGTAGCCGGCCGCGCCGGAGTTCATGTTGATGACGGACCCGGCGCTGATTATCGTGTGGAATCCCTGTAGGCCGGAGTCCTGTGCGTCGGAGATGAACTTGGATCCACGCAGGAACCCGGCCTGGATCTCCCCGGTCCGGAAGGCGTCGAGGGTGCCCTGGGACCCGGGGATCCGGATGAAGCGCAGGCTGGGGCAGACGACGCCGCCGTGGTAGTCCGGGTTGGGCTCGAGCACGACCTCTTGGTCGGGGGTGTAGCTGGCGAGCGTGAACGCGCCGGCCCCGATCGGGTTGCGCGCCCACTCCTCGGCATCGGACGCCTCGAAGGCGGCCTTGGGGATGACCTCGCCGACGGTCCCGGCCAGGACCGACGGGAACCCTGCCCACGGCTGGGTCAGGGTGAATTCGACGGTATGCGGGTCCACGACCCGGGCCCGCTCGACCTGCATGGCCTGCGTCATGGCCATCGAGGTCGTCGCCGGGTCCTTGTGGAGTTCGACAGTGAAGGCGACGTCCTCGGCGGTGAGCGGGTCACCGTTGGAGAAGTTGACGCCCTCGGGCAGCACGAGGGTCCAGACCGAGTTGTCTTCGTTGGGTTCGAGCGACTCGGCGAGTTTGGGCTCGAACTCCTCGGCCTCCGGGTTCCAGCGCATCAGTCGGTCGTAGATCGCAGCCGACTCGGCGCCGCCGCGGACACCGGACTGGCCCTGGCCGGGCATGAACGTGGGCAGCATGACGTACTCGCCCATGGTGATGGTGCCGCCGACGTTCTCCTCGGTGCACCGGTCTGACTGCGCGGGGGTCAGCGAATCGTCTCCGCCGGCGGCGGTGGACGATCCGCCGCCCCCGCCACCGCAGGCCGCCAGGGTGATCGTGGCAGTGGATAGCGCGAGGATCGCACGTGTCGTCCGGGTCATGGGTCCTCCTAGGGGGCGGGGCCGGGACCGGCTTGGCTGTTTAAGTCGGTCCCTTAAAGCGGTGCTCTGTGATGAGTATCACGACTAGGGGCGCCGCTGACAACAGAATTAAGAAATTGCCTCAGTCGGCGCATTAAACCGCCTCGCCCCGCGGGTTGCGTATCGGACCGAGTGGTCGGCCCGTAGTTCAGGTCGGCAGTGAGTAGCGGCCCTCGACCTGCACCACGAGCCCGTCGTCGACAAGCGAGGCCAACGCCCGCGCACGTTGCACGTCGTCCGGCCACACCAGGTCGAGCCGCGCGGCGGTCGCGGTGCCGTCGCCGTCGCGCAGCACGTCGAGCAACATGCCGCGGACCTGACGGTCGGTCCCGGCATACGCCTGGGCCTTCCGCCTGGGCCCGTCCCAGGCGGGCTTTCCGGCGGCAACCCACGCGCACGAGGAGGCGAGCGGGCAGGCGTCGCAGTCGGGGGAGCGGGCGGTGCACACGAGCGCGCCAAGTTCCATGATTGCGACGGAGAAGGCCACGGCGTCCTCACGCCGCGCGGGCAACAACGCCTCGACGGCGGCGAGGTCGCGACGGTTCGACGGCGGGCCCGCCTCGGCGAGCCCGTTGACGGCGCGCGCCACGACGCGCCGCACGTTTGTGTCCACCACGGGGACGGCCTGGCCGTGCGCGAAGCAGGCGACGGCGCGCGCCGTGTAGTCGCCGACGCCCGGCAGGGAGAGCAGGTCGTCGACGTCGGTGGGAACCTCGCCCCCGAATGTGTCGACGACGACGACAGCGCACTCCCGCAGTCGCAACGCACGGCGCGGATAGCCGAGTTTGCCCCACATGCGGATCACGTCCGCGGGGGCGGCGGCGGCGAGTTCGGCCGGGCCCGGCCACCGCGCCAGCCAGTCGCGCCAGACCGGCTCCACCCGGGCGACGGGCGTCTGTTGACTCATCACCTCACACAGCAGGATCTCCCAGGCGCTCACGCCGTCCTCGCGCCACGGCAGGGCGCGGCCGGCGCCGGAGAACCAGGAGATCAGGGCAGGGGTGTCGATGTCGTGGGCTGCGGTGGAGGTCACTGAGGGTCCTTCTGGGAAGCGAGTGCACAATATGAGCCATGCCTCATACCAACCCGATCAGCGCCTGGGCCTCGCTCCGCGACGGCAATCATCGATTCGTCAACGGCGAGATGCGTCATCCCAGCCAGAATACCCAGCGGCGTGAGGACCTGGTCGCCGCGCAGCAACCCAAGGCCGTGTTGTTCGGCTGTTCGGACTCGCGGGTGGCGGCAGAGATCATCTTCGACCAAGGGCTGGGCGATATGTTCGTCATCCGCACGGCGGGCCACATCATCGACACCGCGGTCCTGGGGTCGATCGAGTACGCCGTGCACCTGCTGGAGACGCCGCTGATCGTGGTGCTGGGGCACGACAGCTGCGGCGGCGTGGCCGCGGCGGTCGAGGCGCTCAAGACCGGCGAGATCCCGCCAGGGTTCCTGCGGGACGTGGTCGAGAAGGTCTCCCCGTCGATCCTCAACGGCCGTCGCGAGGGCCTCACGACGACCGACGACCTCGAGGCGCGGCACATTCTGGAGACCGGTGAGCTGCTGGAGCAGCGGTCCAAGATCATCTCGGAGCGGGTGGCCGCCGGCAAGCTCGCGATCGTGGGCGTGACGTACAAGCTCAACGACGGGCGAGCGTATCTGCGCAGCGTGATCGGCGACGTCGAGGACGTCCCGCACGGTCCCGGCGAGGAGATGGTCGCGGTCTGAGGGACACGCCGCGCCGCAGGTCGGGTGGGCGCGGGCTCGGATCTAGAGTTGGGCTCGTGCAAGAACCTCAGGGCCCCCTACCGCGCGAAGTCTATGTCCGCCGTCGTGTCGCGGCGGTCGTCGTCGCGGTCGTCGTCGTCCTGGCGGTGGTGGTGGCGCTCTTCCTGGCCTCCCGCGACACCGGGACGGACACCCAGGCGACGGCCGACGGCGGGGACCCGGATACGTCGGAGGCCGCAGAGACCACCGAGACCTCGACCACCGAGCCCACCGAGAGCGACAAGCCCGACGACGGCGGCGCGTCCCGCGGTCGTTGCGCTGACGAGGACCTGCGCCTGGACGTGTGGCCCGCCGGGCCGAACGTGCCGGTCGGCGAGGAGGTCCGCTTTTTCGTCAACGTCCTCAACACGTCCGAGACGACGTGCGACCGCGACCTGTCCGAGGCGCCGCTCTCGTTCGAGGTCTATCGGCTCGACGACAACACCAAGGTCTGGTCCAGCATCGACTGCACGACGCCCCGCGACGAGGACGAGGTCGAACTGCGCCCGAACGAGCCGGAGCCGCGCCAGATCGACTGGTCGGGCCGCCGTTCCGCCGAGGGCGCCTGTGCCGAGTCCGACCGCACGCCGGTCGAGGTGGGTTCCTACCAGGTGTACGCGCTGGTCGGGAACGTCTTCAGCCCGGCCGCGACGTTCAACGTGGTCGACGCGCCCGAGGCCTGACGTCTGAGACCTGACGCTCGCGTCTGACGTCGGTCAGCCGGTGACGAGGCCGGTGAGCCGCTGCCGGACGTGCCGCGCCCACAGGGAGCCGACGCCCTCGACATCGGCGAAGTCCGCCTGCTCGGCCGCCAGCAGCGCCGTCACCGAGCCGAACCGCTCCACGAGTGCCGCGATCTGCACCGGCCGCAGCCGGGGGATATGGGCGAGCATCCGGTAGCCGCGCGCCGAGACCTGGTCGTCCAGGTCCTCGGGCTCGGCCGGTAGCCCGAGGCAGCGCGCGACGGGGCCGGGTAGCAGCAGATCCGCGTCGGAGAGCACGGTGAGCCGCTCCAGGCCCGTCTCGACCTGCTCGGCAGTGGGCAGGGCCGGGGAATCCGCATCGGCGGGATCCATGCCGGTCTGGTCCACCACCAGGTAGTCGGCGACGAGGCCCCAGAGCTCATCCGGGGTGTCCGAGAGCAGCTCCTCGAGCTGCAGTGTGGTCTGACGCCCGTACTCGCCCATCTCGACGGTCAGCTCGGCGAGCTCGGTCCCCAGTCGCTCCAGGCGAAGCAGGCGCTGGGCCATGGTGATCACGTCACGCACGGCCGCGTACCCGCCGATCTCCGCGCGATCGAGTCGGGCCCGGGCGCGGGCGGTGCGGGCGCCGTGACGCTCCATCGTGGCGACGGTCTGGTCGGCGCGGGCGAGCAGCACGACGGGATCGGCCAACACGCGGGCCTGCCCTGCGGCGTACACGGTCACCGTGGTCATGGATGCCGACACGGCGACCGCGGGGACACCGGTGTGCCGGGCGGTCCGCTCCGCGGCGCGGTGACGGGTGCCCGTCTCCACTGCGGGCAGCGAGGGATCGGGCACCAGATGGACGTTGGCGCGGGTGATCCTCGTGCCGTCCGTGGACAGGACCACGGCGCCGTCCATCTTGCTCAGCTCGCGCAGGCGGGCCGGGGTGAACGGGACGTCGAGATCGACCCCGCCGTCACAGATGGACTGGACCGCGGGATCGTCCCCGAGTACGACGAGGCCGCCGGTTCCGCTACGCCGGATCCGGTCGAGCGCGTCGCGCAGCGGCGTGCCCGGGGCGAGGCGGCGGAGAACGCCGCGGACCTCGGCGTCGACGGGCGAGCCGTCAGCCGAGCGGGCGGACAGGGCGGACGTCTCAGTGCCCCTCGGACGGGGCGGCGGTCTCGGCCGGGCGGGTGTACTCGCCGATCTCGAGGTGCTCGGCCATCACGGCCGCGTCCAGCTCGATCCGCTCGCCGTTGCTGAAGGAGACGGTGGCGGGGACCGAGGTGCCGATGTGCAGCTCCTCGCCTCCGGGCAGCATCGCCGTGGCGTGCTCGAGGCAGACGTCGGCGGCTGGCGGCATGGGCGCCGCGTCCGGGCTGGCGTCGAAGACGATCGAGCAGCCACGCTCCATCGGCCGGGTGTCGCCGAGCTGTACCGGCATGCCGTCGACCTCGGCCGACTCGATGCCGATCGGGTCCTCCATGCCGTAGCCGGTGTACGAGGCCGCGAAGCCGACACGGGCCTCGCCGCCGTCCTGCGGGATGAGCACCTGGAAGTCGTTCACGGACAGATCGCCGGCCGAGCCACGGCCGCCGTCGACCGCGGCGACCTGGTTGGCGGTCTGCGACACCTGGCCGGATCCGCAGGCCGACGCCCCGAGGGCGGCGCCCACGGCCAGGACTACGAGCGCGGTGCGGCGCAGGCCGGTGTTCGGTGAAGTCACGTCAGGCTCCTCGGGGAATGGTCGTCTCTCAGGCCGGTCTCATCGTAGTCCACGGCCCCGCGCCATCGGTGCCGGAGTGGCCCCCCCGGGGGCGCCGGAATGCCTGGACAGGTCCGGCACGGTGCTGACCTGCGCAAACGGAAAACACCGAGGCTGAGGGCGTGCTAAGATAGGTCAGTCGAAAGGGGAAAGCCACTCATGGAGTTCAAGGTCGGCGACACCGTCGTCTACCCGCATCACGGCGCCGCGACCATTCAGGCGATCGAGATGCGGACGGTCAAGGGCACCGAGAAGGAATACCTCGTCCTCAAGGTTTCGCAGGGCGATCTCACGGTCAAGGTCCCGGCCGAGAACGCCGAGTACGTCGGAGTGCGCGACGTGGTGGACCAGGCGGGCCTCGACAAGGTCTTCGAGGTCCTGCGCACCGAGCACGCGGAGGAGCCCACCAACTGGTCCCGCCGCTACAAGGCGAACGGCGAGAAGCTCGCCTCGGGCGATGTGAACAAGGTCGCCGAGGTCGTACGTGACCTCTGGCGCCGCGATCTCGACCGTGGACTGTCCGCGGGCGAGAAGCGCATGCTGGCCAAGGCCCGCCAGGTGCTCGTCGGTGAGCTCGCGCTCGCCGAGCGCGCGGACGAGGATCGCGCGGACGCGCTCCTCGAAGAGGTGCTGGGCTCAGCAGCGCCCGCGTCCGCGTAATGCGGCACACCACCAGGTGACGCACCACGAATCGACCGGCCACCCCGCCCCTACGAGCAGGGTGGCCGCGGTCGTCCCCGCCGCCGGATCCGGCGTCCGTCTCGGCGCGGGGATCCCCAAGGCCTTCGTCGAGCTCGGGGGCCGCACCATGCTCGAACGGTCCGTGGCAGGGCTGCTCGCCTCGGGCGTCGTGGACGATGTGGTGGCCGTGGTGCCGGACGATCGCGTAGACGAGGCCGAGTCACTGCTGTCGCCCCTGCGGGTGGGCCGCCACGTCGTCGTCGTCACCACCGGCGGAGCCGAGCGCACCGACTCGGTGCGCAACGGCCTCGCGGCGCTGACCACCGCCCACGACGCGACGACAAGCGCGGCGGTTTACGACGTCCTGCTCGTCCATGACGCGGCGCGGTGCCTCACGCCCGCGGGGTCGATCCGACGCGTGGTCGAGGCGGTGCGCGCGGGCGAGGCCGCGGTGGTCCCCGTGCTTCCGGTCGTCGACACCGTCAAACAGGTCGATGCCGCGGGCCACGTGGTGGGCACCCCCGACCGTGCCGCCCTGCGCGCCGTCCAGACCCCGCAGGGCTTCGCGCCCGACGTGCTCCTCGCCGCCTACGACGCGGCCGGGGACGTGGCCACCGACGACGCGGGTCTGGTCGAGCGGCTCGGCCGACGCGTCGCCACCGTTCAGGGCGCGGCGCTCGCGTTCAAGATCACCACCGCGGACGACCGCGCGCTCGCAGAATTCCACCTGCGGTCCCGACCGACCGCACAGCCCCAGGAGGACCCGTGACCGGACCCGTCATCCCCCGCGTGGGGATCGGCACCGACGCCCACCGCGTCGAGCCGGGCAAGCCGTGCATGATGGCCTGCCTGCACTTTCCCGACGATCACGGGTGCGAGGGCCACTCCGACGGCGACGTCGTGGCGCACTCGCTCGTCGACGCGCTGCTGTCCGCGGCGGGGCTCGGAGACCTCGGCACCCTGGTCGGGACCGGGCGGCCCGAGTACGACGACGTCTCCGGGGAACAGCTCCTGCGCGAGGCCGTCCGCGAACTCGGCAGGCACGGCTGGACGATCGGCAACGGGGCCGTGCAGATGGTCGGCAACCGGCCCAAGATGGGGCCGCGGCGGGTCGAGGCCGAGGAGCGGCTGTCGGAGATCATCGGGGCGCCGGTGTCCGTCTCGGCCACCACGACCGACGGCATGGGGTACACCGGCCGCGGCGAGGGCGTCTCCGCCGTGGCCACCGCTCTGGTCTACCGGGCCTGAACTACCCCACACCCCGCGCGACGAGGCGGGCGTACGGCGCGGCCACCGGTAGACTCGGCCACCGTGACACTCCATCTGTATGACACCGCCACCCGCTCCCTGAGGGAGTTCGCCCCCGTCCGGGAAGGGCACGCGTCTGTCTACCTCTGTGGAGCCACCCCGCAGTCCGCCCCGCACATCGGGCACGTGCGCTCCGGCGTCGCGTTCGACATCCTCCGTCGCTGGCTGCTGGCCGCGGGCTATGACGTGGCGTTCGTGCGCAATGTCACCGACATCGACGACAAGATCCTGACCAAGGCGGCCGAGAACGGTCGCCCCTGGTGGGAATGGGCCGCCACGCACGAGCGCGAGTTCACCCGCGCCTACGACGCGCTGGGCGTGCTGCCGCCGTCGACCGAGCCGCGGGCGACCGGGCACATGACCCAGATGATCGAGTACATGGAGCGGCTCATCGAGCGCGGCTACGCGTACCCGGCCGAGGGGTCGGTCTACTTCGACGTGGCCGCCTGGTCGGCCGCGCCGGAGGGCGACTACGGGCACCTGTCCGGACACAAGCTCGACGAGGTGGACCAGGGGGAGTCCGCGGACCTGCGCGGTAAGCGCGACCCGCGCGATTTCGCCCTGTGGAAGGCGGCCAAGGACGGCGAGCCCAGCTGGCCCACCCCGTGGGGCGACGGCCGGCCCGGCTGGCACCTCGAGTGCTCGGCCATGGCCACCTGGTACCTCGGCGGCACCTTCGACATCCACGGCGGCGGCCTGGACCTGCAGTTCCCGCACCACGAGAACGAGGCCGCACAGTCCCACGCCGCCGGTGACGGCTTCGCGCGGTACTGGCTGCACAACGGCTGGGTCACCATGGCCGGCGAGAAGATGAGCAAGTCGCTGGGCAACGTGCTCAGCGTGCCCAACATCCTCGAGCACGTCCGGCCGGTCGAGCTGCGCTACTACCTGGGCAGCGCCCACTACCGCTCGATGCTCGAGTACTCGCCCGAGGCCCTGCAGGAGGCGGCGGCCGGCTACCGGCGCATCGAGGCGTTCGTAGGGCGGGTGAACGAGGCTGTCAGGGCAGACGCAGGGCCGTCCGTCGCTCCCGAGACCGCGGTGCCCGTCGGGACGTGGACCGAGGGGTTCGCCGCCGCGATGAACGACGACCTGGGGGTGCCGGCCGCGCTGGCCGAGATCCACGGGCAGGTCCGGGCGGGCAACACCGCGCTGGCGGCCGGCGACATGGAGGCGGCGTTGGCCGCCGCCTCGTCCGTGCGGGCGATGGCAGGTGTGCTGGGCGTGGATCCACTCGACGCCCGGTGGGTTGCCGCCGGTGGGGGCGACGACGACACGGCCGTCGCGCTGGATCTTCTCGTACAGGCCGAGTTGGCCGCACGGCAGCAGGCTCGGGCGGACAAGGACTTCGCCACCTCGGACGCCATTCGTGACCGGCTGGTCGCGGCGGGCATCGACGTGGCCGACACTGCGGACGGCCAGAAGTGGTCGCTCGCCAACCGGAAGGACTGATATGGCGGGCAACTCGAGCCGGCGCGGAGCGATCCGCAAGAGCGGCACGAAGAAGGGGCAGGTCGTCGGTTCCGGCGGCCAGCGTCGTCGTGGCCTGGAGGCGCGTGGCGCCACCCCCAAGGCGGAGGACCGGACCTATCACGCGGCCCACCGCCGGGCGAAGTCTGCGGACCGCAAGGCGCAGGGCGCGCAGCAGCGTCGCCAGTACGCCCAGAAGAAGGCCGACGGGCCCGAGCTCGTGGTGGGCCGCAACCCGGTCGTGGAGTGCCTGCGGGCCGGGGTCCCGGCGACCGCGCTGTTCGTGGCCGTGGGCGCGGACAACGACGAGCGGCTCACCGAGGCCGTGCGTTTCGCCGCCGACAACGGGATCTCGATCCTGGAGGTGCCGCGCGTCGATCTGGACCGCATGACGTCCAACGGCATGCATCAGGGGATCGGGCTGCAGGTTCCGCCGTACGAGTACGCGGACCCGAACGACCTCATCCAGAGCGCCATGCACTCGTCGCAGCCGGCGCTGCTGGTGGCGCTCGACAACATCACGGACACGCGGAACCTCGGCGCCGTCATCCGCTCGGTCGCGGCGTTCGGCGGCCACGGCGTCCTGATCCCCGAGCGTCGCAGTGCCTCCATCACCGCGGTGGCGTGGCGGACCTCGGCCGGCGCGGCGGCACGCCTGCCCGTCGCCCGCGCCACCAACCTCAACCGCACGCTGCTGGACTGGGCCAAGTCCGGCGCCCAGCTCGTCGGGCTCGACGCCGGTGGCGACGTGTCGTTGGACGACTACGACGGCACCGGCCCCACGGTCATTGTGGTGGGATCCGAGGGCAAGGGCCTGTCCCGGCTGGTACGCGAGAACTGCGACTCCATCCTGTCGATCCCGATCGCCTCGAAGGTGGAGAGCCTCAACGCCTCGGTCGCGGCGGGCGTGGTGCTGTCGGAGTTCGCGCGTCAGCGGCGCGTCAAGGGCTGACGCTGGCTGTCCGGCCAGGCGGGTACATTGTTTGGTGCACTTCGCTTGTGACTTCTGATCCAGGGAGATAGACATGCTCGGTTCGCTGTTCAACGGCTCGATGGAGATCGCCGGTGGCATCGCCAACCAGTTCCCCGGTCCGGAAGGCGGGGGGATCAGCCTGGGCTCGCTGATCGTTGGTTCTGCGGCGGCCCCGT
Source organism: Dietzia sp. NPDC055340 (assembly GCF_053645335.1). Lineage (NCBI taxonomy): Bacteria > Bacillati > Actinomycetota > Actinomycetes > Mycobacteriales > Dietziaceae > Dietzia > Dietzia sp. NPDC055340. The sequence continues at coordinate 179,587 of NZ_JBSHML010000001.1, forward strand.
GGAGCCTCGTACAGGCGGGCGCACAGGCGCTGGGGATCCCGCTCGAGTGGCTCTTCCCGGCACCCTGATCCACCCGCCGCGGATCCCCGCGCGAGTCCTGACGCGCTACCCGTGGGTGCCGACGGTCATGCCCGCGGGCGGCGGGGTGACCGGCAGCGATCAAAGGTCGCTCGTGCGTACTCCCACGTCTCCTCGCCGTAGTACAGGTGGCCGGCGAGCATGTAGAGACCGGCCAGCCGCTGGTAGGTCCACGCCCGATCGAGGAACTCAGGATCCACGCGACCGACGTAGCGCGCCAGGACGTCCTCCACGAAGCGCGGGCCGTATTCGTACAGCTCCGCGAAGTCGATGGCCGGGTCTCCGATGCACATATCGGTGAAGTCGATCAGGCCAAGCTGGCCTGGTGAGCCGGCCTCGGCCTCGGTTCCGCCAGCACGGCCGCGCTGCCAGTACAGGTGGCGGGCGTAGATGTCGTAGTGCAAAAACACCCGGGGCAGCAGGGTGGACTGCAGCACGGCCACCTCGTCGCAGATCTCGCGGGCCGTGCGCATCTCGTCCGGTGTGAGCACGTCGGGCATGTTGTTCTCCACGATCCCGCGCACGAAGTCCAGGTTCTCGGGCTGGTACGACGGCGCGACCAGATCCATCGGTGGCGCCGAGGTGTCCTGGATGTGCAGCGCAGACAGCAGAGAACCCAGCTGCGTGGCGATGTTCGTCTGCTCGGTGAAGGGCAGGCTGTGCAGTAGGCCCGCGGTGAGGCGTTCCCCGTGGACCATCGGGTAGCCGGCGAACGGGATGAGGCCCTCGTCCGGCCGCGCGCTCGCAGGCACATGCGTGTAGCGGGGGAGCGCCGCCTCGATCCGGGGCGCCAGGTGCTCGAGCACCGCGATCTCGGTTGGCAGCTGCGCGAGCGCCTGCTCGTCGGAGGGGAAGCGGAACACCAGATCGGCGTACCCGAGGGCGTCCTCGCCGGAGCAGCCGCGGCAGAGGATCACCACGTGGTCCCAGCCCTCGTCGGTGCGGCTGACCGACTCCCAGTGCAGCGACGGGTAGGCCATGCGGATCGCGTGGAGTTCTGCCCCGCCTTCAGCCGCGGCGTCGTCGACATCGGGTCCGGCGCCAGCGTCGGGCTCGGGCTCGGGCTCGGAGGCGGTGTCCATCATCGTCCAGACGTTAGTAGCGACAAGCGCGGACGCCGTGCTTCCTCTCGGCATGGCGGGCTGACCTGGTCCGACCCGGCGTCGCGAAGAGGGTTTCGCACAGTGCCTCTCGGGCGATGTGGGCGAAAGGCTCTTCGCGACGAAAGGCGGCGGCGCTGTGGAGTGCTGTGAGGCGGGCGCGGCACGGGGCCGGCCCGGCTCACCGCCTGCGCGCACCCACGACCCGACAGGCCAGGTAGATCACGAACGAGATCGTGGTGACGAACACCGACACCGGCACGCCGGGTGCCAGCGAGAGCAGCATCCCGCCCACGGCCGCGACCTCGGCGAACAGAATCGTCAGCCCGATCGCGCGCGCCGGGCTCGAGGTCACGGCGGCCGCGGCGGCGGCCGGGGTGATGAGCAGCGACAGCACCAGCAGCGCGCCCACGACCTGCACGGCCTGCGCGGCGGCGAGCCCCACGAGCACGGCGAAGACCATGTTGATCGCCCGCACGGGCACGCCGCGGGCCTCGGCGACCTCGGGGTCGGCGGAGGAGAACACGAGCGGCCGGTACAGGGCCACGAGCGCGGCGCAGATGATCGCCGCGACGATCGCCATCTGCACCACCCCGTGCTCGGATACCCCCACGATCTGGCCGGTGAGCAGGGCGAAGGCGGTGCCGGAACGACCGGGGTACAGGTGGATGAACAGCACGGCCAGGCCGAGGCCGAACGCCAGCACCACGCCGATCGACGAGTCGCGCTGGGAGGCCCGCGAGCCCATGATCCCGAACATCAGGGCCGCGATCACCGACCCGACGATCGCGCCGAACCCCAGGTTGAGGCCGAACAGCAACGCGGCGGCGGCGCCGGTCAACGCCAACTCGCTGGCACCGTGCACGGAGAACGACATCTGCCGCATCACGACGAACGGCCCGATCGCCCCGGCGAGCAACCCGAGCAGCGCGATGGCGGCCAGACCGAGCAGCACGAAATCCTGCTGCAGCAGGTAGGCGGTGACCTCGGTGTCGGCGAGGGACCGACCGATCTCGAGCAGGCGGTCCATCAGTGCGCTCCGTGGTCGTCGTCGTCGTGATGGTGGTGCCCGGTCGAGTAGGGCTCGGCCACCAGGTGCTGCGTGTCGCCCACCACGACGATCTGCCCGCGCACCCGCAGCACCTCGACGGGCGAGGAGTACAGGTCGGACATGACCTCGGAGGTGAACACCTCGTCGGGCGTGCCGATGCGGTGCCGGCCGTCGACGATGTAGAGCACGCGGTCGACCATCGGCAGCACCGGGTTGATCTCGTGGGTGACGAAGACGATCGCGGTGTCGTCGTCGCGGCGCCGGTGGTCGAGCACGGAGGCGACGGTGCGTTGGCCGGTGAGGTCGAGGCTGAGCAGTGGCTCGTCGCACAGCATGACGCACGGGTCGCACGCGATCGCCTGGGCCACGCGCACGCGCTGCTGCTCACCGCCGGACATCCGGCCGAGCGGCTTGTCGGCGAGCTTTCCGGCCTCGAGCCGGGCCAGCGAGTCCTCGACGATCCGCTTTTTCACCCCGCGTCGTCCGGGCCATCCGGGGCCCCAGCGGGTGCCGTCGATCCCCAGACTGACCAGGTCGCGGCCGCGCAGGGTGATGCCGGGGTCGAACGCGCGCTGCTGCGGCACGTAGCCGAGGTGGGTGCCGCGGTCGCCGGGCGCCCGGCCGTCCACGACGACACGGCCGGCGTCGGGGGCGAGCTCGCCGAGCAGCACCTTGAGCAGGGTGGACTTGCCGGCGCCGTTGGGTCCGAGGACGGCCACGAACTCGCCGGGCTGGATCTGCAGGTCGAGGTCGCGGATGAGGGTCCGGCCGCCGCGCGAGATGGTCACGCCGTCGAGCGAGACCACCGGGCCGGGCCCGGGGATGCCGCGCTCGTGGTCAGTGCCCACCGTCGCCCTCCGGCGTGGCGTCGGAGAGTGCGCGGGTCAGGTCGTCGACGATGTCGCGCATCCAGGTGAGATAGTCCGCGCCGTCGGGGAGGGTCTCGGTGAGATCGACGACGACGACACCGGCCTCCACCGCGGCGTCACGCACCCGGGCCGTGACGGCCGTCTCGGTCTGCGAGTTGAACGCCAGGAACGCGACCTCCCGCTTGTGGAGCAGGTCGATCAGGCCGGCGAGGTCGGCGGCCGCCGGGTCCGTGTCGTCCTCGACGGAGGAGAGGAACCCGGCCGGCGTCAGGTCCACCATGTGTGCGTAGTCGAACAGATGCGCGCCGATGCGCTCGGTCTGGGCGTAGGTGAAGTGCCCGCGGTCGTGGATCTCGTCGAGCTGCGCACGGAGCGGGCTCAGCTCCCCGCCGAAGTCCCGGGCGTTGGCCCGGTACTCCTCGGCGTGCTCGGGGTCGAGTTCGGAGAGCTGCTCGGCTACCCGCTCGGCCACGGCGGCCGTGGTGGGCAGGCTGAACCAGACGTGCTCGTTGGTCTCCGAATCGTGCGAGTGGCCGTGGTCGTCGGCGGCATTGTCGGCGGGGATGTCGTCGTCGTGCGCGTGGTCGTGACCGGCGTGACCCGCGTCGTCGCCGTGATCGTGGGAGTGCTCCGGCGCGGCCTCGCCGGTGACCCGGGAGTACTCGTCGACGGCCCGCACCACCGGGACATCCCCGGCGTTGGCCAGGGCGAGGTCCACGAACGAGTCGTAGCCGCCGCCGTTGTAGACCACGAGGTCGGCCGTGGCGACCCGGGCGGCGTCGGCGGGGCCGGCCTCGTAGGAGTGGGGGTCGGCGGCGGGGTCGGAGATCACGGACTCGACCTCCGCGTTGCCGCCGGCGACCTGCCGGGCGATGTCCGCGTAGACGGTCGTCGACGCCACCACGGACGGACCGTCGCCGTCGGCGGGCCCCGTGCCCGAGGCGCCGCCGCAGGCGGTCAGCGCGCCGGCGCCGACCAGAGCGGTGGCGAGCACGGCCAGGGTCCGGGACAGGCCGGCGCGGCGGGGCTGGCGGGAGGCCGGGCGGGAGGTCGACACGGGCACCACTCCTCGGGGTGAAGGCGAACGGTAATGGGAACCGTTGTCGGTAAGTGTACGACCGCGCCTGCGCAGGGCGACAACCCCGGGGGTGCTCCCGCCGCATGTGCCGCGCCCGCCCGCCTCCGGGTGTCCGGAATCGCCGCCCATTGGATGTCTCGCCACCCACGGGATTCGGCAGGTGGCGCGACATCCGATGGGTGGCGCTGCGGACCGGCGGGGTCAGCCGCGGAGGTCGGCCAGGGTTTCCAGCAGGCGCACGACGGCGGGGATGTCCTCCACTCGGTGGCCGGCCGCGGTCTCGCCCGGACCGACCTTGATCCCCACGTCCTGCGGGCGCAGTCGCGCGAAGCCGCGCTCGTCGGTGACGTCGTCGCCGATGAAGATCGTCACGTCGGCGCCGGCCTGCTCGGTGAGCCGCTCGAGTGCCGCCCCCTTGCTCGCCTCGCGGACCGCGATCTCCACGACGTTCTTGCCCTCGGTCACGAACACCCCGCCGGCAGCGGCGGGCCCGGCCAGCGCCCGGGCCGTCGCCTGCTCGCGTGCGGCCGGATCCTCGACCGGCCGGACATGCAGCACGGCGGCGGTCGGCTTGGATTCGACGTGCGCCCCGGGGGCGTCGGAGGCGATCTCCGTGAGTTCGGCGTGGATGCGGGCCAGGAGGGCGTTGTCGTCGTCGTCGAGTGGGGCGTCGAACCCGCCCTCCCACTCCGAACCGTGGCTGCCCACCAGCACCACCGGGGCGCCCGCGCCGCTCACCTCGGCCAGCGCGGCGCGGTTGCGGCCCGACAGGAGGGCGACCGTCGTGCCGGGCAGTTCCGCGAGTCGCGCGAGGACGTCGAGCGCGCCGGGGGCGGCGAAGGCGCTCATGGGCTCGTCGGCGAAGGGGGCGAGGGTGCCGTCGTAGTCGCACGCCACGACGAGGGCGGATGCGGCGGCGGCGCGGCGCAGTGCCTCGGCCAGGGCCGGGGTGAGGTCCGGCTCGGTGGGCTCTGGGGTGGAGGCGGTGTGGTCGGCGGCGCTCATGGCTCCAGCGTAGAAGATGTCCTTGACGGGGCGCGGACCGAATGTACGATTGTCGACAATCCGACGAAAGGTGGCCTGATGACCGCGTCTCTCACCGCACTGCAGCTCGCCGAGAAGTTCCGACGCGGCGAGCTGTCGCCCGTCGACGCGGCGCGCGACGCGCTGGCCGCGATCGATCGGGTCGACGGTCGGCTGAACGCGATCTGCCACACCGACCCCGACGAGACGCTCCGGCAGGCACGGGCGGCCGAGCGACGGTACCGCGACGGCACGGCGATCGGCCCCATCGACGGCGTCCCCACCACCATCAAGGACATCTTCTACACCCGTGGAGTGCCGACCCTGCGCGGCTCCCACCTGCTGGCCGACAAGCCCGGCGCGGACGACCCGGCCTCCTGGCCCGACGACGCCCCCGTGACCGCCGCGACCCACGAGGCCGGCTGCGTGGTGATCGGCAAGACCACCACACCCGAGTTCGCGTGGAAGGGCGTCACCGACAACACCCTGACCGGCATCACCCGCAACCCCTACGACCCGGCGCTCACCCCGGGCGGCTCGAGCGGCGGCGCCTCGGCCGCGGTCGCCGCAGGGCTCGGGCAGCTCGCGCTGGGGACCGACGGCGGCGGATCGGTGCGGATACCGGCCGCGTTCTGCGGCATCGTCGCCCTCAAGCCCACCTACGGCGTCATCCCCATGTTCCCGTCGAGCCCGTTCGGCACACTGGCCCACGCCGGGCCGATGACGCGCACCGTCGCGGACACGGCCGCGTTCATGGACGCGCTCCTGCGCCCCGATCCACGCGACTGGTCCGCGGTGCCCGCCCGCGCCACCACGCCCACCACCGGTGGATACCTCGCCGCCGCCACCGACGGCGCCCGCGGCGACCGGCCGCTCGAGGGGCTGCGCGTCGCCTACAGCGCGACCCTGGGATTCGGGAGGAACGACGACGACGTCGAGCGTGAGGTCGCGCGGGCCGTGGGCGTACTCGAGGCGCTCGGCGCGCGCGTCGACACGGTGGATCCCGGGATCACCGACCCCGTCGACGCGTTCCACGTCCTGTGGTTCGCCGGGCTCGCGGCGGTGCTCGCGCCGCACGGCCCGGGGGCGGTCGAGCGAGTGGACCCGTCGATGCGGGAGGCGCTCGGCCGCTACCACGACTTCTCGGCCGCCGACTACCTCGACGCGGTCGCGATCCGGATGGCGTTGGGCGCCCGGCTGGCAGACTTCCACCAGAACTACGACCTGCTGGTCACGCCCACCACGCCGATCCCCGCGTTCGCCGTGGGCTCGGACGTCCCGCCGGGCTGGCACAGCCCCGACTGGACCTCGTGGACGCCCTACACCTACCCCTTCAACATGACCCAGCAGCCGGCGCTGTCCGTGCCGTGCGGGCTCACCGATTCCGGGCTGCCGGTCGGGGTGCAGCTGATCGGGGCCCGGTTCGACGACCTGCTCGTGATCCGCGCCGGGGCGGCGCTCGAGGCCGCGCTCGGTCAGGTGGTCCCGGCACCGCCCGTCCACGCCGACGCGCAGCTGGGGCCTGGGGGCGCCACGGCATGAACGAACCGGATCATCTCGCCGGGCTCGACCCGGTGGTGCAGGAGTCGACCCCCGCGATCATCGCGCGGGGGCTGCGCCGAGCGATCTCCGACGGCAGCTTCGCCCCCGGCGACCAGCTGGGGGAGGCCGCGCTGGCGCGCACCCTCGGGGTGAGCCGGGGCCCGCTGCGGGAAGCGATGCAGCGGCTCACCCAGGAGGGACTGCTGGTCTCGCACCGCAACCGCGGGCTGTTCGTCGCCGACCTCACCCCCGAGGCCGTGGCCGACATGTACCTGCTCCGCACGACCATCGAGACGGCGGCGCTCCAGCGCGTCCTCGAATCGGGGGCGGGTGCCCGGACCGCCGACGAGCTGGACTCCGCCGTGGACGCGATGGCGGCGCTGGCAGAAGAGCCCCGCTCGGCCGCGATGGTGGCCGCGGATCTCGACTTCCATCACGCGTTGGTCGAGGCCGCGCGCAGCCCGCGATTGTCCCGGGTCCACGAGACGGTGCTGGTGGAGACGAGCATGTGTCTGCACGCCATGAGCGCCACGTATTCGGACGCCGATTCGCGGTTATCGGAGCATCGCGCGATCGCGGAGGCGGTCCGGGCGGGGGATGCCGCGCGTGCCACATCGCTGCTGGTGGAGCACATGCACGACGGACTCGCCCGGGTCCGGGCGGCCGGCCCGGCGACCTGACCCCGGCGGGTCGGCCGAAGATCGGAGATGGTGAGGCTGAGGCGGTTGGGGTTTACGGTTGTGTCGGGAGCCACAAGTGACCCGTGATAAGTTCGGAATCAGCTAAGAGAGCATCGGGCGTGAGCCCACGTTCCGGTGAGACGTGAAGGTCGGACCGCGGGAGGGCCCGCGGTGCGATCGCGACCGGAAGGCTGACAAGACAATGGCACCCTCGATGTTGAGAAGTCCCGCACGAACCCGTGCGATGGGCGCGATCGCCGCGACCGCGGCGGCCGTCATGGCGCTGTCCGGCTGCACCTCCACCTCGACGGATGAGGACGGCAGTCTCCTCGAGCGGCTGCAGGATCAGGGAACGGTGACGGTGGGCTTCGCGGGTGAGGCCCCGTACTCCTTCGAGGAGAACGGCGAGCTGACCGGTGCCACCGTGGCGCTGCACCGCGAGATCTTCGGCAACCTGGGGATCGACACCGTCGAGGGCCAGAACGCCGACTTCGGCGCCCTCATCCCCGGCCTGCAGGCCAACCGCTTCGACGTGGTGAGTGCGGGCATGTCGATCCTGCCCGAGCGCTGTGAGCAGGCCGCGTTCTCCGAGCCCGAGTTCAACTACACGACCGCGCTGATGGTGCCCGAGGGCAACCCGATGGGGCTGACGGACCTGCAGTCCGTGCTCGACAGCGGCGCTCGCCTGAGCACCATGACCGGCGCGATCGAGTCCGACTACGCCGCCCAGATGGGTATCGACAACACGCAGGTCGCCACCCCGCAGGACGGCATGGACGCCGTCACCTCCGGCCGCGCGGACGTGTTCGCGCTGACCGCCATCTCGCTGAACTGGATGGCGGACAACAACCCCGACGCCCCGGTCGAGGTGACCGAGTCGTTCGTCGCCGAGATCGACGGCGTGCCGCAGGTCGGCGCGGGTGGCACGGTGTTCCGCACCGACGACCAGGAGCTGCTCGACGCGTACAACGAGGAGCTCGCCAAGATCACCTCGGACCCCGAGAAGTACCTGGAGATCGTGGGCGAGTACGGGTTCACGGCCGAGGAGCTCCCGGATCCGGAGCTGACGACCGCGGACCTCTGCGCAGGGGCGTGATCCCGATTCCGAGAACCGGGGTGAGCGGCAGTGGACCGTAACCTCGACGCCTTCCTGGATTCCTGGCCCGGATTCCAGGAAGGCATTCTCATCACCATCTACCTGACCCTGGGCGGGGCGGCGCTGGCGTTCGTCATGGCGCTGGTGCTCGGCGTCGCCGCGGGGTCGCGACTCATCGTGTTGCGCGGGATCGCCCGCACGATCATCGAGTTCTTTCGCGGAACCTCCCTGCTGGTACAGCTCTTCTGGCTGTTCTTCGTGTTGCCCCTGCTCGGGTACGAACTCGACCCGCTGTTCTGCGGGATCCTGGCACTGGGCCTGAACTACGGCGCGTATGCCGCCGAGGTCGTCCGCGGAGCGCTGGCGGCCGTGCCGGCCGCGCAGACCGAGGCCGCGATCGCGCTCAACCTCTCGACTTGGCAGCGGCTGTACAAGGTGACGTTCCCGCAGGCGTGGGTGCAGATGATCCCGCCGCTGAACAACCTGCTGATCCAACTCCTCAAGGGCAGCGCGCTGGCCAGCTTCATCCTGCTGCACGACCTGACCTTCCAGATCGGCGAACTGCGCAAGACCACGGGCGACACCCTCTTCGCGTTCGGAATCGGCCTGATCCTGTACTTCGTGATCGCCTACGTACTGACCCTCTTCATGAACCTGCTCGAATTCCTCGCCAAGGCCCGTCTCGGGACCGGACCGACGCTCAAGGGGCTGCTGAGTCTGCGGCCCGAACGCGTCGACGACGCGGTGGGGGTGGACCGATGAGCGTGAACTGGAGTTGGGAACGCGCGGTCGAGAGCATCCCGTTCCTGCTGGAGGGCTTCAAGATCACCCTGCTGGCCACGGTGGCGGGTTTCGTCATCGCCGCGATCCTCGGACTGGTGGTCGCGGTGCTACGGCGCTCGGGCCCGAAGGTCGTGACGGTGCCGCTGCGGATGGTCACCGAGTTCATCCGGCTGACGCCCCTGGTGGTGCAGCTGCTGTTCGCCTACTTCCTGCTGCCACAGTTCTCCGCGTTGCAGATCGGTATCACCGTGCTCGGCATCCACTACGCCACCTACATGGCCGAGGTGTACCGGGCCGGCATCGACGCGGTGCCCCGCGGGCAGTGGGAGGCCGCGCGTGCGCTGTCGCTGCCCCCGGGACGGACCTGGCGCGCGGTGGTGCTGCCGCAGGCCATCCGGAACACCGTGCCCGCGCTCGGCAACTACGCGATCTCACTGTTCAAGGACACCCCGTTCCTCTTCGCGATCACCGTGGTCGAGATGGTCACGGCCGCGCAGCAGTACGGCGCCCGGAACTTCCAATACCTCGAGCCGATCACGATCGCCGGCGTGATCTTCCTGCTCGCGAGCTACCCGACGTCGATCCTGATCCGGAGACTGGAGAAGACCCTTGTCTACTGACGGAAACCCCCCGACCGGACCCGCCCGGCCGGCGGACCCAGCGGGCGCGGGCTATGACGGCTCGCACATGGTGGTGTTCGACAAGGTGCTCAAGCAGTTCGGCAGCAACGTCGTGCTGGACCACCTGGACTTCACCGTGCGACGGGGCGAGCGTGTGGCCCTGATCGGCCCCAGTGGCTCGGGTAAGACCACCATCCTGCGTCTGCTCATGACGCTCGAAGAGGTCAACGACGGAGTGATCTGGGTGGAGGGCCAGCCCCTGACCCACCAGCGCAAGGGCGACAAACTGGTCAAGGCGTCCCAAAAGCACCTCCGGCAGGTCCGGTCGAAGATCGGGATGGTGTTCCAGCAGTTCAACCTGTTCCCCAACATGACGGTGATGGAGAACATCACCGAGGCCCAGATCCATGTCCTTAATCGCTCCAAGGCCGAGGCCGTGGACCGGGCCCGCGAGCTCCTGGCCACGGTCGGGCTGTCGGACAAGGAGAACGCCCACCCCACCACGCTCTCGGGCGGTCAGCAGCAGCGGGTCGCGATCGCTCGCGCGCTGGCCATGGACCCGGACATCCTGCTGCTCGACGAGGTGACATCCGCCCTCGACCCCGAGCTCGTCGCCGACGTCCTCGGTGTGCTGAGGACGATCGCCGAGACCACTGACATCACCATGCTGCTGGTCACCCACGAGATGGGATTCGCCCGCGACGTGGCCGACCGGGTTCTCGTGTTCGACAAGGGCAAGATCGTCGAGGAGGGCACGCCCGAGGCAATCTTCACCAACCCGCAGAAGGAGCGGACGCGGACGTTCCTCAAGGCCGTCCTCGACCGCTGACCGGGGGCGTCAGGCGGGCAGGACGCCGGCTGCCCGTAGTCCCTCTGCCTGCTCCTCGGTGATCCCGAGCTCGGAGAGCACCTCGGCGGTGTCCGCGCCGCGGTCGCGCGGGCCGAAGCGGACGGCGCCCGGGGTGTGCTCGAGCTTCACCGGGATGCCCACGCTGCGGTACCCGTCCCGCTCGACCACCATCTCGCGGTGGAGGACCTGGGGCAGCGACATCGCTTCCCCGACCGTGTTGACCGCCCCCGCCGGCACCCCGGCTGAGCGACACAGATCCGACAGCTCGGCGCGGCCCCACTCGCCGACGATCGCGCCGAGCGTCCCGCGCAGCTCCGCCGAATGGGCGAGCCGCTCGGCATTGGTGACGTAGCGCGGGTCCTCTGCGAGCTGGCCGACGCCGAGCGCGGAGGTGAGAGACCGGAACTGCGAGTCGTTTCCCACGCCGATGAAGAACGGGCCGTCCGCGCACTGGAACGTCTCGTACGGGCAGATCGTCGGGTGTGCCACGCCGGTGCGCGGCGGGGTCTCGCCCGTGGCGAACCACTTGCCGGCGTGCGGGTGGAGAATCGATACGGCGTTGTCGAGCAGCGCGAGGTCGACCAACTGGCCCCGGCCGGTCGTCTCCCGGGCGTGCACGGCCATGAGGATCCCTGCCATCGCGTTGAGGCTGGTGATGATGTCGACCAGGGGGATGCCGACGCGCATCTCGGGACCGTCGGCCTCACCGTTGATGCTCATCAGGCCGGACAGTGCCTGGAGGACGGCATCGTATCCGGGCGCGCCGCCGAGCGGACCGTCGACGCCGTACCCGGTGATCCGGCAGTGGATGAGCCGTGGGAACTCCACGGCGAGCACCTCGTCGGACAGGCCCCAACGATCGAGTGTGCCGGCCTTAAAGTTCTCGATCACCACGTCCGCCTCGGCCAGCAGTCGGCGAAGGAGGGACTGCCCCTCGTCGGTGCGCAGGTCCACGCTGATGTTGCGCTTGTTGCGGTTGAGCCCGTCGAAATAGGCGCTGTGGCCCGGTTTGACGAAGGGCGGGCCCCACCACCGGGTGTCGTCGCCGGCGGGGGGTTCGACCTTGATCACGTCCGCGCCGTGGTCGGCGAGCATCTGCCCGCAGAGCGGCCCGGCCAGGACGCGGGAGAGATCGACGACCCGCAGGTCGGTGAGCGCGCCGGTGCGGTCGGTGGTGTCGGTCATCTGTCACTCCTGGTGTTCGGTGTGGTCTGGTCGCGGGGGTCGGGTGCGCGACGGGTCGGCAGGGCACCAACCCGGCCGAGCTCGTCAAAGGGATGCCGGCGGAGCGAGACGCTCGTGGTGGCCGCCGAGGCGGCGGTGAGTGCGCCGGAGAGGAGGAATACGCTGCCCGGGCCGGCTATCCCGGCGATCGCGCCGGCGCCGAGGGGGACGAGGACCTGGGCGGCCCGGTTGCCGGTCAGTCGCAGCGACAGCGCTGCGGCGCGCTCCCCGGCCGGCGCGGCCGCGGTCACCCAGTTCATGGTCACGGGTTGGTTCATGCCCCAGAAGAACCCGATTACGGCGAGGCAGGCGAACATCGTCCCGGCGTCGCCGGCGAGGCCGAGTACGACCACCGCCGGGGTGGTTACGACGGGGGAGGCGATGAGGATCGCGCGCTGGGACCACCGCCGCAACGCCCACGGTGTGGCCGCGCGGGAGATCATGGAGAACACCGAGCGCGTCGCGACGAGCAGGGTCACCACGAGCGGCGTCAGCCCCACGGACTCGCCCAGCACGGGCATGTACGCGGTGATGAGGTCGAAACCCGTCACCACGATGAGCGCGGCGAAGATCGACGGCGGCATGCCCTTCCGGCGCAGGAGCGCGGTCATCGACTCGGCCCGGGGCTGACCTGCGCTTCGCGCGGGGGGCGTCGACCGGGGCAGGGCGAGCGCGAACGGCAGCGAGATGACGATCGCGCTCGCCATCACCCACAGCGCCGGGCCGGTGTCCACGTGCTCACCGGTGCGGCCGGCCTGGAGCAGGACGCCCATGACCGGCGTACCCACCGCCTGGCCGACCGAGACGGCGAGCGTGAACATCGCAAAGCCGTTGACGTGCCGGTCGCGGGTGGTGAGCTCCATGACGAATCCCTGCGCGGCGATGAGGGTCATGACCTGACCCAGGCCGACCATCGCGTTGGCGGCGGCCAGGACGGGGATGGAGGGCGCCACCGCGGTCAGGGCGACCGCTGACGCGGACACCGCGGTACCGACGGCGAGGACGCCCCAGCTGCCGCGCCGGTCGACGAGCCGCCCGAACTGCAGGGCGACGAGCATCGGCAGCGCCGCGAACGTGGCGGCGACCAGCCCCACCTGGGCGGCGTCGCCGCCGAGCGCGAGGGCCCGGTACGAGACCGCCACCCGCACGGCGTCGTACGCGCCGTTGACCAGCACGACGGCGACGAACAGTCGGGCGAGCGGAGCGGTCACGGATCGGCCTAGGCGCCGGTCACGGCGTCGAGCCACGCCGAGGGGATCCCGTCGACGGGGGCGCCCTCGACGATCATCGGCCAGGCCCCGTCCATCCCGCCGGTGACGGCGGCGCGGCTGAGGAAGCCCTCCCAGAAGGCGGCCGAGCCGAACTCCGACCGCCACTGCAGCGCGGGGAGGGTGAGCCGGTGCAGCGTGTGCTCATGCGTCGTGCCGATCGCGCCGTGGATCTGGTGTGCGTTGCGCACGGCGACGGCCAGCGCCTGCGAAACGACGCTCCGGGCCACGGCCACGCGGAATTCCGACAGGTCCCCGGCGAGGTCGTCGGTCAGGGCGTCGACGAGCGCGGTGTCAACGGCGGCGCGGGACAGAACGGATTCGGCGGCGATGTCCACGACCAGGTTCTGCACCGACTGGAATTTCGCCAGCGCCCGGCCGAACTGGTTCCGCTCGGTGGTGTGGGCGATCGACGAGGCGAGCATCCCGTCCATCGCCCCGACGCACTGGAGGGCGCGGGCGAGGGCGCCGCGCAGGACGTGGGCCTGCACCGCCGAGGCGGGGACCGGCGCCCACGGGTGGTCGCCGTCGGCGGTGACCGAGCCGGTGGGGACGGCGGAGATGCCCTCGGACTCGACGACGACGAGGTGGTCGGTCGCCACGTCGGCGACCTCGTAGCCGTCTGATACCCGCCGGACGCACAGGACGGTCGCGGTGGCGCCGGCCCAGGGCACGCGGTGCGCGGTGCCGTCGGACCCGAGGACGGCCACTGTTGCGGTCTGCCCGGACGAGTCGTCCAGGCCGGCAGCGCGGCGGAGGGGGCCGGCGAGCAGGTCGGTCTCGGCGAACGGCACGGCCACACCGGCGGCGGCGAGCGTCCGCAGGAGGGCCGCGGCCTCGGTCCAGCCCGCGCCGCTGCCGCCGGACTCCTCCGGCGCGGTGAGTCGGGCGAGGCCGACCTCGGTCAGGGTGGCCCACACCGCATCCGGGTCGGGCTCGACGTCGGGTCCGGAGAACCCGGAGACGAGGTCGTCCATGAGGTTCTGCAGGTCGGGATCGACACCGAGGTCGATCTCGGTGGTGTTCGAGGTGGTCATCAGCGCATCCCCAGTCCCCGCGCGATCACGCCGCGCAGGATCTCGTTGGTTCCGCCTCGGAGCGTGAAGCCCGGGCGTTGGTGTAGCCCTGCACGCAGGAGGGCGTCGATCTCTCCGGGGGCGGCGGGTGTCTCGTCGCCGAGCCCGGTGGAGACCACGTCGACGAGGTCGCCCTCGGTCGTGGTTCCGAGCAGTTTGACCAGCGCGGCCGCGGTGTCGGCCTTCTCTCCCCGTTGCAGGGCGCCCGCGATGTTCTGGCTCAGGGCGTGGAGACCGGCCATCCGGGCGACGGATCGGCCGAGGTCGGTCCGCTCGGGGAGCCTGCCCGCGGTGATCTCACCGATCTCGGCTGCGAGCAGGCGGAAGGAGGACAGGAAGCGTTCGGGCCCGCTGCGTTCGAAGGCGAGCTCGGCGTTGACCTGCTCCCAGCCGTTGCCCGGGGTGCCGAACACGCGGGAATCGGGGACGAACACCTCGTCGAGGACGACCTCGTTGAAGTGATGGTCCCCGGATAGCGAGACGATGGGGCGGATGGTGACGCCCTCGGCGCGGAGGTCGACGATGAACTGACTCAGGCCGGCGTGCCGGTGATTCGTGTCGAGTGGCTCGGTGCGGGCCAGGGCGATGAACGCCTCGGCGTGCTGGGCGCCGGAGGTCCACACCTTGGTCCCGGTGATCGTCCACCCGCCGTCGACGCGCACGCCCCGGGTGCGCACGCTCGCGAGGTCGGACCCCGAGTCGGGCTCGCTCATGCCGATGCCGAAGCAGCAGTCGCCGGCCGCGATCCGCGGCAGGAACTCCTGCTTCTGCTCCTCGGTGCCGTAGCGCAGCAGCGAGGGCGCGATCTGCCGGTCGGCCACCCACTGCGCGGCGACCGGGGCGCCCACCGCGAGGAGTTCCTCGGTGATGACGAAGCGCTCGAGGTGTGTGCGACCGCGGCCGCCGTACTCCTCGGGGATCGTCATGCCGACCCAGCCGCGATCGGCCAGGCGCCGGGTGAACGCCTCGTCCCAGCGGGTGAGCCACGTGTCGATCCACGGGGTGAATGCGCCTGCGGCGATCTCGGCGGCGAGGAACTCCCGCACCTGACCGCGGAGCTCCCGCATCTGCGGGGTCTCCACGGTCGTGGGCGGGGCGAAGGTGGTACTCATCGGTTCTCCTGCTGGTGAGGGCTGTCGGGCCGCGTGATGTCACTATGACACCGCTCGGCCGATTACGCAATAGAGCAACTAGTTACGGATTTAAGTAAGTATGGGCTGCGACTTGGTAGGCTCGTGCTCATGACCACCACTGCCGAGCTCGATGCCCAGATCCCGGAACGGCCCAGGCATCGGATGGTGGACAGGGTGGCGTCGATCCTCGAGGCGGTGGCCCGGTCCGGATCGGGGATGACGCTCACGGCGATCGCCAAGGCGCTCGGCGCACCGGTCAGTTCGACGCAGGGGCTCGTCAACGGCCTGGTGGCCACCGGGTATCTGGACGAGCGGGACCGGGTCTACACCCTCGGGATGGCGCCGTACCTGCTCAACGTCATCGCGGGTCGCCCTCCCGTGACGCAGGTCCCCCACGACGCGCTCGAGGCGATCAACGAGGAGACCGGGATGGTCACCGTTCTCTCCGCCGCGGTGGGCGACGACCTGTTCTACGTCGATCACGTCTCGTCCGACCCCGCCTATGCGTACCTCGCCGAGAACCGTCTGCGGCGCTCGTTGCTCCGGACGTCGGCCGGGTGGGTCCTGCTCGCGGCGCGGGAGAACCGGGACCTCTGGGCCTACCTCAATGCCCGCCCCGAGGCGGATTCCGGCCGGGTCGAGGCCTTCCTCGAGGCGCTCGCGCAGATCCGCGAGACCGGGATCTGCGCGGCGCCCCACGCCGCCGAGAAAGGCGCTGATGGCGTGTCGGTCGCGGTGACCGAGCGGGGCGGCACGATCGCCGCGGTGGGCGTCATCGGTTCCCGTGCCGAGATCGATGAGCGACGTGACGACCTCGTGGAGATCCTCGGCCGTCACGTCGCCACCTGGCAGCTCGACTGACCGCGCCCGGTCAGCGACCCTCGTAGTTCCCCGGTCGCTTCTCGCCGAACGCGGCGAGCGCCTCGCGGTGGTCCGCGGTGTGGTGCGCGAGGGCCTGCATGGCCGCGGAGAGCTCGAGCACCGACTCCAGGGACTGGTGCTGGGATTCGCGGAGGAGTTTCTTGGCCATCCGGACCGAGTGCGGCGGGTTCTTGGCCACTCGCGCGGCCAGCTCACGGGCCGCGCCCATCAGCTCCTCGGGCTCGACCACCCGGGAGACCAACCCCCAGTCGAGCGCGGTCGCGGCGTCCACGCGGTCGCCGGTCAGCGCCATCTCGGCCGCGCGGGCCGGGCCCACGGCCTTGGTCAGCAGCCACGCGCCGCCGTCGCCGGGGATGATGCCCAGTTGGACGAAGCTCTCGGCGAACCACGCCCTGCTCGACGCCACCCGGAGATCACACATGAGGGTGAGATCGCAGCCCGCGCCGACGGCCGGGCCGTTCACGGCCGCGATCACGGGCACCTCGCAGTGGTAGAGCGCGCGCGGGATCCGCTGGATGCCGTCGCGGTAGCCGCCGCGCACCTCGTAGGGGCTCCCCCCGAACATTCCGCTGCGGTCGACCATGTGCTTGACGTTGCCGCCCGCGGAGAACGCGGAACCGGCGCCGGTGAGGATGACGGCACGCACATCGGGGTCGGCGTTGACGACGGACACCCGGTGGACGAGCGCCTCGATCACACGGTCGTCGGAGATGGGGTTGCGAGCGTCCGGCAGGTTGATGGTCCAGGTCTCGATGTGATCGGCGCGGTCGATCAGCAGCGCGTCGTCGGAGGTGTTCTCTGTCATCGTCATTCCTTTGCGGGGGAGGGTTGGAGTGGGTGTCGGAGTGGGTCGGTCGGGTCGGCTCAGGTCACATTGTCTCCGGGATCCAGAGCACGATGCCGGGGAATATGAGGAACAGCAGGGCAACGGCCAGCATGGCGATCACGTACGGGAAGGCACCGCGGAAGACCTCCTCGACCCGGCGGCCGGCGGAGCGGGCCACCACGAACACGTTGAGGCCCATGGGCGGGGTGACGAGGCCGACCTCGGCCAGGAGCACCATGAACACCCCGAACCAGATGGGGTCGTACCCGAGCTCGACGACCAGCGGGAGGACGACCGGGACGGTGAGCGCGATGATCGCGATCTGGTCCATGAAGAAGCCGAGCACCACGTAGACGATGCCGATGCACAGCATGATGACGAACGCGGGGAGCGTGAGGTCGCCGATCCACGCGACGAGCGTCGGCGTGACCTTGGTCTCGGTGAGGAAGTGGCCGAAGACGTGCGCCCCGATGATGATGGCGAAGATCATGGCCGTGGACTTGGTGGTCTCCACCAGGGTGTGTCCCACGCCGGCGAGGCTGAACCGCCCGCGCGCGATCACGAGAATCATCGCCGCGACGCTTCCCAGTGCCGCCGCCTCGGTAGGAGTGGCCCACCCGAGGTAGATGGAGCCGACCACGGCGAGGAAGACCAGTGCCAGCGGGGCGGCCGTGCCCAGCGCGCGTCCCTTCTCGGCCCACGTGGAGGGCTGCCCGGACGGTACGGCATCGGGATCGCGCAGCATTGTCACGTAGAGCATCACCACGAGAGCGCACGCGATGATCACGCCGGGCAGGGCGCCGGCGATGAGCACGTCGCCCACGCTCACCTCGGCGGTGATCGCGTAGAAGACCAGGATGATCGACGGCGGGATCATGGCGGCGAGGGTGCCGACCACCGCGACGAGGCCGCTCGCGGTCTTGGGACTGTAGCCCTCGTCGATCATCTTGAGCGTCGAGGTCTGGGCGAGCGTGGCGGCCGCCGCGGTGGAGGAGCCGGACACCGACGCGAACGCGGTGCCCGCGCCGATGGAGGCGACGGCCGTGCCTCCCCGGATGCGGCCGACGATGGCCCGCGCCGCGTCGAAGAGCGAATCGAGCAGTCCGGACAGCATCAGGAGGTGCGCCATGAGGATGAACAGCGGCACGGCGGACAGCGAATAGCTCATCACCGAGGTCGCGGGCACGGTCTGCATGACCCCGTCGACCACGCCGAAGCCGCCCACGGCGAACAGTCCGATGATGCCGGCACCGAGGATCGCGAACGACACCGGGACCCGGATGAGGATGAGGACGAGCAGGAGCACGACTATGGCGAGTGCGAGCATGTCAGATCTCCTCTGCGTGGATGCCGGGCTCGTAGTCGGTGGCGACACGATTGAACGGGGCGGTGAGTTCGCGATAGAGGTCGATGGCCACCACGACGAAACCGAGGCCGGAGGCCACCGGGATGATCGACTTCCACCACCAGCTCGGAAGTGACAGTTCAGCCATCCCGGGTGGGGGGATCTCCGAGGTGACGAACGAGAACTGCATGGCGCGCGTTCCCGAGTACACCAGGAGCACGAGCCCGGCGAGGATGATGAGGTACGTGATCAGCAGCAGTACCTTGCGCACCGGCTCGGGGGTCTTCTCGAAAATGGTGACCACGGCGACGTGCGCGCCGGCGCGGTAGGCCGTGACCGTGCCGAAGAAGGCGAGGGTCATCATCAGGTACTGCTCGACCAGGCCGACGTTCCAGCCCAGCGGTGCGTCGAAGGCGGTCCGGGTGAACACCTCGAGCGCGGTGAGGGCGACGATGACGACGATCGCGACGCTGGCGATCACCGCGCAGAACGCGGAGATCCCGTTCTGGATGCGGTCGAGCCTCGGGTGGGTGTCGGTGAGGTAGCCGAACGGCGTCCGACGGGCGGGTGTGGACCCCTGGCGGGGGACGATGACCTCGGGTACCTGGTCGCTCATGATCGCTCGCTTCCGTGCTCGGACTCCGCACGGGCGAGTGCGGCGGTGAAGTCGTCGAGGACCCGGCGGGCGGGCAGACCGATGCTCTCCAGGTCCCTGACCCAGGACTCCCGGACGGGCGCGGCCAGCGCCTCCCAGTGGGGACGCTCGGCGTCCGTGACCTCGATCATCTGTACGCCCGCGTCGCGCATTGCCTGCTTAGACTCGTCCATCGACCGGTTGATCTCGCGGCACACGGAGTCCTGTGCGACCTCGGATGCTTCGGCGAGGACGGCCTGCTGCTCCGGGGTCATCTCGTTCCAGACCGTGTCGGAGACGGAGTAGGTGACCGTGAACGAGCCGAGGTTGGCACCGTCGGTGGAGTACTGGATGACCTCCTCGAGGCTGTACGGCGTGATGCTCAGTGGGCTCGCGAGGGTGCCTTCGACGGTGCCGCGGGAGATCGCCTCGTACATGTCACCCAGCGGCATCGAGACGCCGGCCGCGCCGGCTGCGTCCACCACGCGGTCGGCCGCGCCTCCGGTCGATCGCATGATCTTGCCGTGGAGAGCGTCGACGGAGTCGACGGGGAACGCGCCCGACATGGCTTCGTAGCCGGGGATATAGGCGACCCAGAGCGGGTGCACGTCCTGCGGCGCGAGCTCGGTCTCGAACAGCGTGGTCCCCGGCTGCATGATCTCGAGCATCGCGTCACCGCCGACGCACGAGTCCTGGGTGAAGCCGGGAAGGTCTCCCACGTTCGCCAGGGGGAGTTGCGTTCCCACGTACGCGGGGGAGACGGCTGCGATCTGGGCGATGCCGGTGCGCAGCACGGCGGGCATGTCCCGCTGCTTTCCGAGCTGGCCGGAGTCGAAGTACACGATCTCCATCCCGGCGGACGGCGCCGTGTCCCGGAGGATCTCCATGAAGTCGGTCGTGCCGCTGCGCCCGATGGGGTGGGTGGCGGCGAAACTGTCCGCGACCCTGATCTCCAGAGGCTCGGACGGGTTGTCGGGCTCGCCGGAACATGCCGTCGCGGCGATCGCCACGGATAGGCCGGCCGCGAGCGTCGACGCCGCGCGACGGGCTGTGGTCCGCCGGGCTGCACCGCGGATCGGACGAGGGGGGCGTCTCATGAGAATCCTTAACTAGGGAACTCACTACGCATATACGTAGCAACGGGACGCGGCTAGGATATGTCGTGAC
The DNA here is from genome assembly GCF_053645335.1 of Dietzia sp. NPDC055340. Classification (NCBI taxonomy): domain Bacteria; kingdom Bacillati; phylum Actinomycetota; class Actinomycetes; order Mycobacteriales; family Dietziaceae; genus Dietzia; species Dietzia sp. NPDC055340. The sequence continues at coordinate 199,912 of NZ_JBSHML010000001.1, forward strand.
GTGAGTCACTGTCAATCCCGCTGGGCGGATGGCTCGATACGACGACGTGGGCACCACGCGCGAGGAGCGCGTTCGCCACCGGAGGAATTTCGACAGGCCAATGCCCCGGCTCGGGGCGTGCGGGCGGGGACTGCCAGCCGGGCTCCTGTCCGGGGTCAGTGCGAGGGCTCGAGCCCGTTCCGCATCCCCCACGCCACGGCCTGCGCCCGCGTGGTGACCCCGATTTTCCGGTAGGCCTCACGGATGTACGACTTCACGGTGTTGGGCGAGAGGTAGCGCGACCGGGCGATCTCCTCGTTGGAGTAGCCGCGCACGATCAGCGAGAGCATCTCGGCCTCGCGGGGGCTCAGGCCCACGCCTTCGGCGGGCCAGTGATCGCCGGCGACGCCGCCGTCCCACGCGCCGAGGTCCACCACGCGATGCCCGCCGGCGATCGACTCGATCCCCTCGACGAGTTCCTCGGCGGGGAGTGACTTGGCCAGGAAACCGCCGGCGCCCGCGGCGAGTGAGTCCTCCACGGCCCGCGGGTCGGTCATGAACGAGTAGACGGCCACGGCGCCCACGCGCGGGTCGGTCGCCAGCTCAGCCAGCTGCACCTGCCAGTCGAGCGGTGCGGCGAACGTGTCGAACAACGCCACGTCCACGACGAGGTCAGGATTTGTCCGGAGTTGGGTTTCCACGACCAGCACCCGGTCGGCGAACGGGGACAGCAGCGCGCGCACGCCGGCCACCACGATGTCGAAGTCGTCGATAACGCACACGCTGACCGGCATGGGGCAAAGGTAGCAGCGGGTGGCACACGAATTTGTCGGGGCCTGCAGTTTTCTCCCCGCCCGGCGGTGATCACACCCCTGGGGGTGTGCCGCGGGTCAGCGCCTCTGGCAGAAGGTTGATCTCGTAATGGAGGAGATGACCTGGATGACACTGCCGACGGGGATCCGCCGGATCGACGAACGATGGGAATGGGCAGATCACGGGCATTGTCAGGAGTTGCCGGATCTGTTCTACAACTCCGAGGACGAGCCCAAGCGGGTGCGCCGCCGGAAGGAGACCGCCGCCAAGAAGATCTGTGCCGGCTGCCCTGTCTTGGCCGAGTGTCGCGAGCATGCCGTGGCCAACGGTGAATTGTATGGCGTCTGGGGCGGCCTGACCGAGATCGAACGTCACCGCCTGGCTGGCCGGGCCCGCACCGGCTGAACCCGCAGCCGACGCGGCGGGCGCCGGCCCCGCGTCAGCGCACCGGGATCGCGACGAGCTTGGTCTCGAGGAACTCCTCGATTCCGGTCGTCCCGCCCTCGCGGCCCAGCCCCGACTGCTTGATGCCGCCGAACGGTGCCGCCGGGTTGGAGACCACGCCGACGTTGACGCCGACCATCCCCGCCTGTAGCCGCTCGGACATCGTCAACGCGCGGTCGAGGTTCTCGGTCATGACGTACGAGACCAGTCCGAACTCGGTGTCGTTGGCCAGTTCCACGGCCTCATCGTCGGTGTCGAAGGGGATCAGTGCGGCGACGGGGCCGAAGATCTCGGTCGTCATCAGTTCGGACTCGGGCGAGACCCCGGTGATCACGGTGGGCGGGTAGAAGAACCCCGGCCCGTCTCCGCGATTACCGCCGGTTAGGACCTGGGCGCCCCGCGAGACGGCGTCGTCGACCAGCCCCTCGACCTTGGCGACGGCCTTCTCCTCGACCAGCGGGCCCACGTCCACGCCGTCCTCGACACCGTTGCCGACGGTGAGCGCGCCCATCTTCTCGGTGAGGCGCCGCCCGAACTCGTCGATCACCGAGCGGTGCACGAGGATCCGGTTGGCGGACGTGCACGCCTCGCCCATGTTGCGCATCTTGGCGGCCATGGCGGCGCCGACAGCGGTGTCCATGTCCGCGTCCTCGCACACGACGAACGGCGCGTTCCCGCCCAGCTCCATGGACGTGCGCAGCACCCCGCGTGCGCACTGTTCGAGCAGTGACCTGCCGACGGGGGTGGAGCCGGTGAAGGAGAGCTTGCGGGCGATGCCGGAGTCGATCCACGGCTCCACCACGTCGCCGGGGGAGGTCGTGCACACGACGTTGAGCACGCCGTCGGGCAGCCCGGCCTCACGCAGCAGATCGACCACGTACAGCGAGGTCAGGGGTGTGAGGTTGGCGGGCTTGAACACCATGGTGCAGCCGGCGGCGATCGCCGGCCCGATCTTGCGGGTGGCCATGGCCAGCGGGAAGTTCCACGGGGTGATGAGGATGCACGGCCCCACTGGCTCGGCGGTGACCACCAGCCGGGTGTTGCCGTCGGGGGAGCGGCGGGCGTCGCCGGGGATGCGGCAGGCCTCCTCGGAGAACCAGCGGAAGAACTCGGCGCCGTAGGTTACCTCGCCGCGCGCCTCGGCCAGCGGTTTTCCCATCTCGGTGGTCATGATCAGTGCGAGCTCGTCGGCGTGCTCGATGAGTAGTTCGTAGGCACGCCGGAGGATCTCGGCCCTCTCGCGCGCGGGCACGGCCGCCCAGCTCGCCTGGGTGCGACCGGCGGCCTGGATCGCCGCCGCGGCGTCGTCGGCACCGCCGTCGGCGAGGGTCGCCACGGGTTCGCCGGTGGCCGGGTTGTGCACCTCGAACGTGGCGCCGGTGGCGGCGTCGCGCCACTGGCCGTCCACGTGGATGCCGGTGCCGAGGGTGGCGATGAGATCGGCGACGGAGCGGGTCATGGCTGCCTCCTGGGGGTCGGGTCGGTCGGGTCGGGGTCGAGGAGTTCGAACAGGTGACGGCCGGTCCGGCGGCCGACGCGCGGGTCGCGCGCCGCGAGGTGGGCGACCTGGGTGGCGCACGAGAACCCGTCGGCCAGGACGGGGGCCTCGGGATCGGCACGAAGGGTGGGGGCCAGGGTCTGCTGCGCCACCGCGTCGGCGACGAACTCGTGCCCGGCGGTGAACCCAAAGTCCCCGGCGAGGCCGCAGCAGCCGGTGGCCTCGCGTACCGAGCCCACGCCGAGGGCGGTGAGGGTGGCGCGCTGGACCCGGTTGCCGAAGGTGGCGTACTCGTGGCAGTGGGTCTGCACCGTGACGCGGTCGGGCGGGGCGCCGCCGGGCCAGGCGGGGGCGCGGCCGGAGGCGGCCAGTACGCCCAGGTGCTCGGCGGCGGAGCGCACGCGCGCGGCCACGCGGCGGGCGAGCTCGGCGTCAGAGGTCTCCGCGAGGAGCCTGGGCAGGTCGCCGCGCAGGGCGGCGGCGCAGGAGGGTTCGACGACGACGACGGGGACCTCCTCCCCGTCCGGGCCGCGGATCCCGTCGAGGTGCCGCACGGTCTCGCTCAGGGTGCGGCGGGCGGCGTCCAGCCGTCCGGTGGTGATGTGGGTCAGCCCGCAGCAGTGGCCGGAGCTGCACGCGACGGACGTGTGCGAACCGCCGAGGACGCGGGCGGCCGCGCCGGCGACCGCGGGGCGCAGTCCCCGGGTGAAGGAGTCGAGGAAGAGCACCACCTCGGCCGAGGTGCGCGTGGCAGCGGCGGAGGCCGGCGTGGCGGCCCCGCGCCTGACTGCCCAGACGCTGTCGGGGGCCCGGGCCAGTTCGGTTCGCAGTTCGGCGGCGGAGGCGAAGCGGGGCAGCTCACGGTCGGCGGCGACCCCGCCCACCCGGGCGGCGGCGCGCCCGAGCCGCGTGGACATGACGGCGTTGAGCGGCCCGGCGATCCGGCCGGTCGCGCGCAGCCACACCGGCAGCAGGCCGAGGGAGTAGTGCACCCGGGGCCGGGGTCGCCCCCGGTAGCGGCGGTGCAGGGCCTCGGACTTGAAGGCTGCCATGTCCACACCGGTGGGGCAGTCCGACGAGCACGCCTTGCAGGCCAGGCACAACTCGAGTGATTCCTCGACCGCCGGGTCGTCGACGGGCAGGGTGCCGCGCACGACCTCCTGCAGGACGCGGGCGCGGCCCCGGGTGGAGTCCTTCTCATCGCCGGTGGCGCGGAACGACGGGCACATCACGCCGCCGGTGGAGGTGCGGCAGCGGCCCACCCCGATGCAGGCCTGGACCGGGTGGGCGCCCCCTGCGGAGGTGAGCAGGCCCAGGTCGCGCGGGGGGCGCCGGTCGGGGATGCCGTCCAGGGCCAGATCGACATCCAGTGGTCGGGTGGCGGTGAGCCCGCCCGGAGCGAGCAGCCCCGCGGGGTCCCACAGGCGCGCGAAGCGGTCGAACGCGCCGAGCATCTCGGGCGAGTACATGACCGGCAGCAGTTCGGAGCGGGCCCGGCCGTCGCCGTGCTCCCCGGAGAGCGAGCCGCCGTGGCGCACGGCGAGGCGGGCGGCGTCGGTGCAGAAGGCGCGGAAGACGGCCCGACCGGCGTCGCTCCTCAGATCGAAGGTGATGCGGATGTGCATGCAGCCGGCGCCGAAGTGTCCGTACATCACGCCGGTGAGTCCGTGCTGGTCCAGCAGTTCGCGGAACTCGGCGAGGTAGTCGGCCAGGCGCTCGGGCGGGACGGCCGAGTCCTCCCAGCCGGGCCACGACTCGATGGTCCGGCCGGTGACCGGGTCGGTGAGCCGCGAGCTGAGCCCGGCGCCGTCCTCGCGGACCCGCCACAGGTCGGCGCGGGCCACGGGGTCGGTCACGACGAGCGCCCGGATGGCGTGACCGGTCCGGACGAGTTGGTCGGCGAGTGCGGCCATCCGGGCCTCGAGCCCGCTGGCGGTGTCGGTGCCCGGGGTGGCAGCCTCGTCGTCGTCCAACTCGATGAACAGCCACGCGCGTCCGTCGGGGAGCTCGGCGACGGAGTCCGCGCCGCGCCGGGAGCGCATCGTCGCGACGATCACCTCGTCCACGCCCTCTACGGCTGTAGGGCGGTGCGGCAGGATGGCCGTCACGTCGCGCGCGGCGTCCACGACATCGGCGTATCCCACCACGAGCAGGCCGGTACGGGCGGCGCGCGGCACGATCCGCATACGCGCGGCGGTGACGATCGCGCAGGTGCCCTCCGACCCCACGAGCGCCCGGGCCACGTCGAAGCCCTCCTCGGGCAGGAGGTGCCGCAGGTGATAGCCAGACACCTGGCGGGGGATCCGGCCGAGCTCGGTGCGGATCGCGGCGAGGTGATCGGTGGCCAGGTCCCGGAGTTCGGTGGTGAGGTGTTCGGCGCGCGCGGTGGCGGCGGCATCGCGCGGGTCGGTGGCCTCGATGCCGCGCCGGGTGGCGGTCAGTCGCAGGCCGTCGGCGGTGACCAGGCGCAGCGCCTCCACGTGGTCGGCGGTCCGGCCGTGACGCACCGAGTGGTTCCCACACGCGTCGTTGCCGATCGCCCCGCCCAGGCAGGCCCGCGACTGGCTGGACGGGTCGGGGGCGAAGGTCAGGCGGCTGTCGGTGGCGGCGTGGACGGCGGCGCGCAGCTCGGTCAGGACGACGCCGGCCTCGGCGGTGACCACCCTGGCTGCCTCGTCCACCTCGCGCACGCGGTTCAGGTGCCGCGACAGGTCCAGCACGAGGCCGCTGCCGATCGCGTTGCCGGCCATCGACGTGCCGCCGCCCCGAGCGGTGGCCGGCACGCCGAACCGGTGGCATGCCGCCAGCGCGGCGGCCACCTCCTCCTCGGTGTGGGGGAACACCACGGCCGCGGGGGCGACCCGGTAGTTGGAGGCGTCGTAGGAGTATTCGGCGATGCGGCGGGGGTCGGACTCGGGCGACAGGCCGGCGGCGGTGAGCGCCTCGATCAGCGCGTCGCGGCGGGCCCCCACCGTCGCGGTCACGACCGGCCCACGACCCGGTGGACGGCGCGGGTCAGGCGCTCGACGCCCGCGTCGACCTCGTCGGCGGTCACGACCAGGGCCGGGATGACGCGCACGATCGAGCCGGTCGGGCCGCAGGTCAGGGTGAGCAGGTCCTCGTCGATGCAGGCCTGCTGCACGGCGCCGGCCAGGCGGGCGCCCTCGAGCGCGCCGGGGCTGCCTGCGGGCGCGGCTGCGTCACCGAACTCGACGGCCAGCATGAGTCCGGTACCGCGGATGTCGCAGATCTCGCTCACGTCGCCGAGATTACGCCGAAGCCCGTCGAGAAGTTGCGTTCCGCGCTCGGCGGCACCCGCCACCAGTCCCTCGCGCTCGATGACGCCCAACGTCGCGACGGCCGCCGCGGCCGCGACCGCGTTGCCGCCGTAGGTGCCGCCCTGCGACCCGGGCCAGGCCTTGGCCATGATCTCCTCCGGCGCGGCGATGGCCGAGATGGGAAAACCCGAGGCGATGCCCTTGGCGGTGATGAGGACGTCCGGCACCAGTCCCTCGGTGTGCTGGTGGCCCCAGAACCGGCCCGTGCGCCCGACGCCGGCCTGCACCTCGTCGAGCACGAGCAGCGCGCCGTGCTCGGTGGCGCGCTCGCGCAGCCCCTGCAGGTAGCGCTGCGGGACGGCCATGTAGCCGCCGTCGCCGAGCACCGGCTCGATCACGATCCCCGCCAGCTCGCGCGGGTCGATGCGGGTGGCGAGCAGGAAGTCGAACTCGGCCAGCGCGTAGTCCACGGCCTCGTCCTCGCTCATCTTCAGTCGCAGCGCATCGGGGTAGGGGGTCTGCGCGACGCCGGCCATGAGCGGGCCGAACCCGGCGGAGAACTTGGTGCCGGCGGTGGTCAGGCTCGCGGCGGCGACGGTGCGCCCGTGGAAGCCGCGCTGCACGGTGACGATGTACTGCCGGCCGGTGGCCATGCGCGCCAGGCGCACGGCGGCCTCGACCGCTTCCGAGCCGGAGTTGGCGTAGAACACCGAGTCGATACCCGATGGCAGGTGCTCACCCAGCTTCTCTGTGAGCTCGAGAAGCGGCTGGTGCATGACGGTCGTGTACTGCGCGTGGATGATCTTCGCGCACTGCGCCTGCGCGGCCGCCACCACGTCGGGGTGGCAGTGGCCGGTCGAGGTCACGCCGATGCCGGTCGTGAAGTCGAGGTAGTCGCGGCCGTCGGTGCCGTGGATCCACGAGCCCAGGGCGTGGTCCACCACGACGGGCGTGGCCTGCTTGAGGACGGGGGACAGGTGCGCGGTCATGCGGTCAGTGTGTGACCGGTCGGGGCGATTGTCAACAATCCGACAACGCCGGATTCCGGCGGGTTACGGTGGTGGCATGACGCAGGAGAAGCCGACCGTCGTACTGCTCACCGCCGACGGCGTCCCCGAGCCCGCCGACCTCGCCACGGTGCGCGATCTCGCCGACGTCCGGGTCTGCACCGCCGGCACTCTCGCCGAGGCCCTGCCGGGCGCCGAGATCCTTCTCGTCTGGGACATCTTCTCCGGCGCGCTGGCCGACGCCTGGCACGCCGCCGACTCGCTGCGCTGGATCCACGTGGCCGCCGCGGGTGTCGACGCCCTGCTCTTCGACGAGCTCCGCGAGTCGGACGTGCTGGTCACCAACGCGAGCGGGGTGTTCGACGGCCCCATCGCCGAGTACGTGCTGGCGTGCGTGCTGGCCCACGACAAGCGCCTGCACGAGACCGAGGCCTTCCAGCGCGCCGGGAGGTGGCGTCACCGCGAGACCCTCCGGGTGGCCGGCCGCCGCGCCCTGGTCGTGGGGACCGGCGGGATCGGGCGGGCCACCGCGCGCCTGCTCCGCGCGGTCGGGCTCGAGGTCCACGGCGCGGGACGACGACGACGGGACAGCGACGAGGACTTCGGCCACGTCGTGGATTCCGCGGACCTGGCCGCGCACCTGCGCGAGGTCGACCATCTCGTCATGGTCGCGCCGCTGACGGAGGCCACCCGGGGGATGCTCGGTGCGCAGGAGCTGGCGGCCCTGCCCGACGGCGCCCACGTGATCAACGTCGGACGCGGAGAACTCGTCGATCAGGATGCGCTGACCGCCGAGCTCGCGACGGGCCGACTGTCGGCGCACCTGGACGTCGTCGTCGTCGAACCTCTTCCAGGTGGCGACCCGCTCTGGACACTCGGGGGCGCGCACATCAGCCCCCACATGTCCGGCGACGTGGAGGGCTGGCGCGACACACTCTCCGCGCAATTCGTCGACCACCTGCGGACATGGCTGAGCGGTGACGAACCGGCGCCAGCGGTCGACAAAGGTCGAGGATACGTCAGCAGCTGAGCGGTTGTCCAAGGTCACAGGGTCTTCTACGGTCGGGCCCATAGGCGCGTGAACCATCCGTGCCCCCGACCGAGAGGAGAACAATGACCCTGGCCGTCGATGACTACATCACCCGAGTGAGCGGTGCCCCGGTGATCGTCGACCGACCGGACCCGGTGGTGTGGTCCGACCTGGACGATCCCGAGATCCGGGACTTCGCCGACCGCGGGTACATCCAGCGCGAGGGCGCGATCGACGATGCCCGGATCGACGCCTGCCTCGAGGAACTGCAGCGGATCGGCCACCATCCGGACATGGCCGACGACCCGCGGATCATCCGCGAGGCCGGCAGCGAGGCCGTCCGCTCGATCTTCGATGTGCACCTGCTCAGCGACGTCGTGTGGGAGGCCGTCGAGAGCTCCGGCGCGATCGAGCTGGCACGCGAGATCCTAGGCTCGGACGTGTACGTGCACCAGAGCCGACTCAACTACAAGCCCGGTTTCGCCGGCGGCGCGTTCTACTGGCACTCGGACTTCGAGACCTGGCACGCCGAGGACGGCATGCCGCGGCCGCGCGCCTGCAGCGCCTCGATCGCGCTCACGCCCAACCGCACCTACAACGGGCCGCTCATGATCATGCCCGGCACCCAGAAGTACTTCGTGCAGTGCGCGGGCGAGACGCCGGACGACTACTTCAAGGAGTCCCTGGTCTCGACGGCGCCGAAGGTCGGGGTGCCCTCGGAGGAGCACATCTCCGAGCTGTACCGGCGGCACGGCCTCGACGTGCTCACCGGCGACGCGGGGTCGATGACCGTGTTCGACTGCAACGCGCTGCACGCCTCCGGCGGGAACATCACGCCCATGCCGCGGGCCAACGTGTTCATCGTGTTCAACAGCGTCGACAACGCGCTGGCCGAGCCGTACGCGGGCACCCCGCGGCGCCCGGACTTCCTCGCACGCCGACCCTGACCGGGCGACCGACCGGTCACGCGGCGGACAGGCCCATGAGGTCTGCCGCCTCGGCGAACGCGTCGACGAACGCCCGCAGCTGGAGCCGCCTCGTATCGCGTTCCCGGAAGGTGACCGACACCGTGCGGGTGGGGGATTCGACGAGCGGCAGCACGTCCACGCCCTCGGGTGTGGTGACCAGTCCCAGGTCGGAGGCGATCGTCACGCCGAGGCCGGCGGCGACCAACGCGAGGGCGGTGGACTGCTCGCCGGCCTCGTGGCGGACCTCCGGATCGAAGCCGGCCTCGCGGCAGGCTATCCGGACCGCCCGACCGAAATGCGATCGCGGGTGCGCGATCACCCAGGGCGCGCCCGCGAGGTCGGTCAGCGACACCTCGCCGGCCGGGATCGACCCCCGCGGCACCACCGCGCGCAGGGACTCGACCGCGACGGGCAGGCGGGCCAGGTCGGGAACCCGCGCCATCGGATAACTCGAGTAGTCGAGGACGAAGGACAGGTCGAGCGAGCCGTCCCGGACCGCGCCGGTGGTGTCCTCGGGTGCCAGCTCGCGGGTGCGGACGCTGATCTGCGGGTGGTCGCGGCCGAGGACCCGCAGGCCCGCGGGCAGCAGTGCCGTGGCCACCGACGCCCACACCCCGGCCGTCAGCGTGGTGGCACCGCCCTCGCGGGCCGACTCCATGGCGTGGCCCGCGTCCTCGACGGCCGCCAGGATCGTGCGGGCGTGCCCGGCCAGGACCAGCCCGGCCTCGGTCAGCACCAGCCCCCGGCCCCGCCGCTCGAACAACGGCGTGCCCGCCTCCCGTTCCAGCAACGAGAGTTGCTGGGACACCGCCGAGACCGTGTAGTCCAGCGCGGACGCGACGGCCGTGACGGTGCCGCGCCGCTCCAGCTCGTGGAGCAACCGCAGGCGGTGCAGGGACGGCTCCATGGGCCAGAGCGTAGGAGGGGGAGCGACATCGTGCAGGAAAAGTGAACGGTGGACTCCATGAATCCTCGCTGGACCGGTCGGTAGAGGGCTCTCATGCTGGGGGTACGCCACCGGATAGGCCGGTCGGCGCGGTCGCCGCCCACGGGGCGGACACCACAGCGAGGAGGCGAGCATCATGACGTCGATCGAGATTCCCGGCAGGGCAGGCATTCCGGCGGTGGCACCGGGCGCCTCCGGCACTCCCACCTCGCCCTCGCAGGCGCCCGGTCGGGCGACCCGCGAGCCGTACCTGCGCCTGCACTGGGAGGACGACCTCACCGACGCGCGCGGCTACCTCGTGGTGGACACGCTCGTCGGGGGACTGGCGACCGGCGGAACCCGCATGCGGGCCGGCTGCACCATGGGGGAGGTGGAGGACCTCGCCCGCGGCATGACCCGAAAGACCGCGGCGTTCGATCTGCCCGTGGGCGGCGCGAAGGGCGGGATCGACTTCGACCCCAAGGACCCCCGCGCCGTGGAGGTGCTGGCGCGCTTCTGCGAGGCCATGCACCCGTTCCTCGACCGGCATTGGGTGACCGCCGAGGACCTGGGCGTGACCCAGCAGCTCATCGACGAGGTCTTCGCCCGACTCGGCATGCGCCAGTCGTACCACGCGGCCATCGAGCGTTCGTCGAACTGCGCGGACACCACCGAGCGCATCTACCGCGGCCTCAACGCTCAGGTGCCGGGCGGCCTGCTCGGCGACGTGATCGGCGGGTACGGGGTCGCGCAGGCATGCCTGGCCGCCGCGAGCGTGCGCGGCTGGGACATCGAGCGCACCTCGGTGGCGGTCCAGGGCGTGGGCACCATGGGCGGCGCCGCCGCCTGGTACCTGCACGAGGCCGGGATGAGGGTGGTGGCCCTCGCCGACGCCGGTGGCACCCTTTACGACCCGGCGGGGCTCGATGTCCACGCGTTGCTGGCCACCCGCGATCGCTACGGCGAGATCGACCGCGACGCCGTCCCCGCCCGCGTGCAGCGACTGGACCGCGACGCGATCCTCGGCATGGACGTCGACGTCCTGGTCCCCGCCGCCGTCTCGTACGCGATCACGGCCGAGAACTGCGCCCGGGTGACGGCCCCGGTGATCATCGAGGCCGCCAATGCCGCCACGACGGCGGATGCCGAGCTCGACCTCACCGCCCGCGGGATCGCGGTGGTGCCCGACTTCGTGGCCAACGCGGGCGCCGTGGCGTGGGCGTGGTGGCTCATCCTCGGCGAGGTCGACGAGCGGGCCGAGACCTCGTTCCTGCGACTGGGGCGGGCCATGACGACGAAGGTCGCCGACCTCATGAGCGACTGGACCCCGTCCGACGGTCCGTTGCGGTGGGCGGCCGACGTCTCCGACAGGGTGCGGGACGTCCCCGCGGTGGTGGTGCCCTGACGCCCGCGAGGGCGCCGCGTCAGTCCCGGGCGGGCTCGCGAGCCCCGTAGCCGAGCGCCTCGTTGATGCGCCGCTCCCACGGTAGCCAGACGTGAGAGCGGCGCATCCCCTCGCGGATTTCCGGGGGCGGCCCCTCGAACAGGAACGCGCCCTCCTCGCGGCCGAGGAGCTGCCGGACCTCGGGATGCGCATGGGCCGCGCGGATGACGTTGAGCAACGTGTCCTCGTCCACGTCGAAGTTGAGCAGACTGATGGGATTCGCCCGTTCCCCGACGCGAAACGGGCCCTCGGGGATCGTGGCCTCGTCGGTGGTGGTGAAGACGATCTCGGCGCGCTTTCCGATCCCGAACGGCCGCATCGCGCTCGGGCCGCGGTGGACGTTCACCTCGAGGATCGAGCGCCAGGGGATCAGTGCGACCAACGAGTCGTTCTGGCCGGCGAGCCCGCGCGGCGAGAACTCCAGGCGTCGCCCCAGCGGCACCTTCGCCAGCATCCAGAAGGTGTAGACGATCAGAAAGATGTTGAGGGCCACAAAGGCGGGGTACTGCCGGTGGTGCGAGATGTGTATGGCGCCCACCCTGTCGGCTGTGATGGCCCCGATGCCGAGCATCACGAACCCGAGAACGGCCATGCCGCCAGCGGTCCACGGCGTCCAGTCCCCGCGGGCGCTGACGTGTGCGATGCCGTCCGTGACGCTCACGCGCCCCCGTCGGACAGGGATCGCACCGGAGCGGCCGACATAGGCGAGGGCACCGCCGCAGAACAGAATGAACACGCCGGCCAGGGCGACGATGACGCTCGGGTGCGTGGAGGACCAACTGATGTTGAAGACCGTCCAGGCGAGCGTGGCGGCTGCCCCTACCCCGGCGAGCACAGCGGCGACCAGTGCGGCCGGGTCGGTGCGGTCGTAGAAGTGTCGGCGCCACTCCAGTGGCGCGGCATCGTTCTCCTGCCGAGGCTCGGGTGTGCTCACCATCCGAAGCCCTCCTTTCCGTCAGCACGTTCTCGTTCGATGTGGTTCCGCAGGGCGGCGGTGGCCGCGGGGCCGGCCAGCAGCCTGACGCCGGCCCCGAGCGCGAATCCGAGCGCGGTACCGGGGCCGGGCAGGACGCTTCCGGCGGCCGCCCCGGCCAGCGCGGACGCCGCCACCCCGGCGCTCTCGATGGCGAGCGCCTCCCCGAGGGACTCGTGCTCCGGTCTCGTGGCGAGCCCGATCGCCAGTCCCAGGCCGGTGCCGAGCACCGGGAGGCTTCGGGTGACCGCGCTCGCGGCGTCCATCACCTCGGCTGTCGAGTCCAGGGCGTCTAGGCTTCCGGAGATGGCCGCGCCGGCGGCCACGGTCCGGGGGTCTATCTCGATCAGCTCGGGCTCATAGGGGTAGGAGACGTACGACTCGGTCATGGACAAGAGGTTCAGCGCGTTGGCCGCCGCGAGGTCGAGGTCCTCCAACGCGCGCAGGAGCGGCAGGATCCGGCTCTCGATCGCCGAGGCGTCGGCCTCACCGCGCTGGTGCGCACGGGCCACCTCCGGGTCGGAGGGATCCCCGATGAGCAGCGGACCCCGCACCGTGCCGTCGTCCGCCACCCGGCACTGCGCTGCGGCGGCCTCGTCGACGGCGTCCAGCAGTCGACTCCGCAGGCCCGGGGCCCGGGCGCAGAAATCGGAGAGGGCCCGGACCGCGTTCTCGGCTTTCCTGGCGACGATGGTGATGTCCCGCGTGATTTCGGCGCAGCTCCCGGCGGAGGCGGAGACGGTATCGCCCGCGGAACCGTCGAGGTGCGCGTCCGCGGCCGAGCGCACGGCCATCGCCGAATCGAGGAACGATTCCGCGTCGGAGCGCAGGTCGTCGACCCGGGCGGACACCGTGTCGAGATCCCAGGACATGACGTCCGGCACCGTCAGGCTCATCGCGGCGGCCCCACGAGTCCGAGGGCCGCGGTGGTGGCCCATTCCTGGTCCTCGAGGACGCCCGCCGCGGTGACGAGCGCGTCGATCTCGGTATCGAACCGCGTGGCGATGTTCTCCTGGAACTCCAGGATGTCGAGGGAAACCGCACCGTGGCACTCGGCGATGAGCGAACCGCGCAGGGCCGCCCCGATGGTGGTGAGCGCACCGGCCGGGGTCAATCCGCCGGTGCGTTGTTCCTCGTCGCCGAGGATTCGCGACAGGTGACGCAGACGCGCGGGATCGACGTCGATGATGTCAGCCATGGGCCCTCCGGGGTGATGAATGTTCGTCACCAGGTCTGACGGGCCGGGCCGCCCATCTGGTTCCCCCGGAAGGAAAGTTCGCCGGAGCTAGGCCTCCGCGGCGCCGCCGTTCGCGCTCTCGCCGCCGCCGTTGCCGTTGCCAATCGCCGAATGCAGACTCACCCGTCGCGGGGAGTCGTCGGTACCCAGCAGCAGGTCGATGGTCAGCCCGAGGCGGTTACTTACGTCCGCGGCCGTCGACCGGCGGGTCAGCCACGCGACCAGGTTCGACATCCACACGTCGGAGATCACGCGCGCGATCGACAGTTGCACCTCGTCGGGCGTGCCCTCGGCGATGGCGCGGGCGATGATCCGGTCCATGAGGAAGCCCACCTCCTCGACCTCGTTGGCCACGGAGGCGTCGGCGAACATGAATGCCCGGGTCATGGCCTCGGTGAGGTTGGGATCGCGCTGCATGGCCTTGGTGATCCCGCCCACCACGACCTTCATCCGCTCCTGCGCGGTGTCGCCGGGCGGGGAGGTGCGCTCGGTGCGCTGGTCGAGGCGGCGGAACTCGCGGGCCAGCGCCGAGACGAGCAGGTGCACCTTGGAGGGGAAGTAGCGGTAGAGGGTGCCCACCGCGACCTCGGCCTTCTCCGCGACCGCACGCATCTGCACGGCCTCGTAGCCGCCCTTCGCCGCCAGGGCCAGGGTCGCGTCGAGGATCCGCCGCCGGCGTTCGCGCTGGGACGAGGTGCTGGGCTCATCGGAGCGGACGGCGGTGTCGGAGGCGCTACTGCCGGAACCGGTCCCGGTCGAGCTCTTGGTCATGGGGCGAACCTTCTGCGCTGGGCGGATCTGGGACCCGGTTGTGCGGATCGTGGCGTGCTGATGCATTCTAGAACACGTTTCCTAGAACAGGTTCTATTATGTCGGGAGGGCGCGATCCGTGATGGTTGTGCCGCCACCGAATACAGTCGCGCCGAGGAGTCATACGTGAGCATCGCCACCACCCCGGATCAGACCGAGATCCAGAACTCGATCAAGGCCTGGGCGAAGTCCGCCGATCCCGTGACCACCGTACGCGCCCAGGAAACCGATCCCGACGCGTGGAAGGCCCTGTGGCCGCATCTCGCCGAGCTCGGCCTGTTCGGCGTGGCCGTGGCCGAGGAACACGGCGGAGCGGGGGCGGAGATCGTCGACCTGGCCTGCATGCTCGAGGCCGCGAGCTCACGCATGGCCCCCGGCCCGATCCTGACCACGGCTCTGGCCGGCGTCCTCGTCTCGAAGGCGGGCGGCGACGTGGCCGCCGCGCTGGGCGAGACGATCGCCGAGGGCGGGCTGCCGGTCGGCATCTGCCTGGGCTTCGGGACCGAGACCCTCGACGCCTCCGGCGCGGTGACCGGGGATGCCGGCATCGCCTACGGCGGAACCGTCGACGGCGGACTGCTGCTGCCCGTCGTGGTCGACAGCCTCACCCGCTGGGTCCTTCTGGAGCCCGGCGCCAAGGGCGTGACCATCACCCCGTCGACCCCGTACGACATCTCCGCGTCCATCGCGCGGGTGTCGCTGGAGGACGTGGCGATCCCGGCCGACCGGATCCTCGACGGCATCACGACCGCCCAGGTCCACCAGCTGTTCGTCACCCTCGCCGCGGCCGAGGCCGCCGGGGTCGCGGACTACACGCTGAACACGGCCGTCGAGTACGCCAAGATCCGCGAGCAGTTCGGCCGCACCATCGGCTCGTTCCAGTCCATCAAGCACCTGGCCGCCGACATGCTGTGCCGCACCGAGCAGGTCCGAGCCCTGGCCTGGGACGCCGCCGTGGCGGCAGAGGACCTCACGAGCGCGGACTCCGAGCTCCCCGTGGCCGCCTCGGTCGCCGGCGCGCTCGCGTTCGACAACGCGGTGGCCAACGCGCAGGACTGCGTCCAGATCCTCGGCGGCATCGGCTTCACCTTCGAGCACGACGCGCACTTCTACATGCGTCGAGCCGGCGCCCTGCGCCAGGCTATCGGCGGTGCCGCCCGCTGGCGTCGGTCGCTCGCCGACCTCACGCTGGCCGGCAAGCGTCGCCACCTGGACATCGACCTGTCCGAGATCGACGGGATCGACGCCAAGCGCGAGGAGATCAAGGCGCTGGTCGCCGAGGTCGCCGCGGTGGAGGGCGCCGAGCGCAAGCAGGCCCTCGCCGACACCGGCCTGTTCATGCCGCACCTGTCCGAGCCGTGGGGCCTGGGTGCCTCGCCGGCCGAGCAGCTCATGATCGACGAGGAGCTCGAGGCCGCGGGAGTGTCCCGGCACGACATCACCATCGGCGGCTGGGCCGTGCCCACCATCCTGCAGGCCGCGCCCGAGCACGCCGACCTGCTGGTCCGCGACACCATGGCCGGCAAGATCAAGTGGTGCCAGCTGTTCTCCGAGCCCGGCGCCGGCTCCGACCTGGCCGCACTGCGCGCCACCGCGGAGAAGGTCGACGGGGGCTGGAAGCTCAACGGCCAGAAGGTGTGGACGTCGCTGGCCCGCGAGGCCGACTGGGCCATGTGCCTGGCCCGTACCGACAAGGACGCCCCCAAGCACAAGGGCATCACCTACTTCCTGGTCGACATGAAGTCGGCGGGCATCCGCACTTCACCGCTGCGCGAGATCACCGGCGAGGCCCTGTTCAACGAGGTCTTCCTCGAGGACCTGTTCGTGCCCGACGAGTTCCAGATCGGCACGGTCAACGACGGTTGGAAGATCGCCCGCACCACCCTCGCCAATGAGCGCGTGGCCATGGGTGGCGGCTCCTCGCTCGGTGACGCCGCCGAGGAGATCATCGGCCTCATCGAGGCGGCCGGCGTCTCGGACGACGCCCTCGTCCTGGACGAGCTGGGCAAGCACATCGCGGACGGCGTCGTGGGCAGCCTGCTCGACCTGCGCACCGCGCTGCGGAGCCTGGCGGGCTCCGGCCCGGGCGCCGAGTCGAGCGTCCGCAAGATCGTCGGCGTGCGCCACCGCCAGGACATCGCCGAGTTCGGCCTCGAGCTCACCGGCACCAGCGGTGTCGAGTTCACCGAGCAGGGCCGCAAGTTCCTCATGGTCCGCTGTCTGTCGATCGCCGGCGGCACCGAGCAGGTCCTCCTCAACGTGGTGGGCGAGCGCATCCTCGGCCTGCCCCGCGACTGAATCACCTCCCCTCCCACTCCCGAACAGGACTGATCCCCCGTGGACTTCACCCGTACCGAGACCCAGGCAGCCGTCGCCGAGGCGGTGGCCGGCGCCCTGACCACCGCAGCACCCGCCGAGGAACTGCTCACCGCGTTGCCCAGCCGCAGCGTGGAGGACGCGGGCTACGACGAGCGCCTGTGGGCGTCGTTCGCGGAGTCCGGACTGCTCTCCCTCGGCCTCCCCGAGGACCTGGGCGGCGACGGCCTGACCGTCGCCGACGTGGCCGTGGTGCTCGAGGAGGTCGGCCGCGCGGGCGTGGTGATCCCCGCCCTGGAGACCCTCGGCTTCGGCGTTCTGCCGATCGTCGCGCTCGGCACGCCGGCGCAGCAGAAGAGGCTGCTCGAGGGGATCGAGGACGGCCGGATCCTCACCGCCGCCGTCGCGGAGCCCGGGCGTCCGCTGCCCGCCGTGCCCTCCGTGCGTCTGAACGGCGGGACGATCACCGGCACCGTCACCTCGGTGCGTTACGCGGCCCAGGCGCGATCCGTGCTGGTCCCGGTGTCGACCCCCGAGGGTGCGGCCGTCGTCGTCGTCGCCCCCGACGCCCCGGGGGTCACCCTCACCCCCACCCTCGGCTCCCTGGGGGTGCCCGAGTACGCGATGCGGTTCGAGGCCACGCCGGTCGACGACGACGACGTGGTCCGCGGCGGCGACGAGCCCCTTCTCGAGGTGTTCCGGCGGCTCATCCTCGCGGCGTGCGTCGCGCACGGCGACGGCCTCATCGCCGGTGCGCTGGACATGACCGCGGACTACCTGAAGGAGCGGGAGCAGTTCGGCAAGCCGCTCGGCTCGTTCCAGGCGGTGCAGCAGGAGCTCGCCGACGTCTACATCGTGTCGCGGACGCTGCACGTGATCTCGCAGTCGGTGGCGTGGCGGATCTCTTCGGGCCCCACGGGCTCTTCCGACCGCTACGAGACCGATCCCACGATCGGCGCATACTGGCTCGCCGCCGAGGGGCCGCGCGCGGTGCAGGTCCTGCACCACCTGCACGGCGGCGTCGGCGTGGACATCACCTACCCGATGTTCCGGTACTCCTCGGCGGTCAAGGACCTGGCCCGATTCGTGGGCGGCCCGCGCCTGCAGCTCACCGAGCTCGGCGAGGCCGTGGCGGCCGACCCGGTCGACGCAGTGTCGGTCGCGTCGTCGAGCGACGACGCGGTAGCCGACGACGACGAGGCGTTCATCGACCTCACCCCCGCCCAGCGCGCCCTCCAGTCCGAGCTGCGCGAGTACTTCTCCACCCTCATCTCCGCCGACGAGGCCGCCGACATCGGCACCACCCGGCACGGGAAGACCTACGAGGAGATCATCAAGCGGATGGGCCGCGACGGCTGGCTGGGTGTCGGCTGGCCCGCCGAGTACGGCGGCAAGGGATTCGGCCACCTCGAGCAGCAGATCTTCACCAACGAGGCCACGCGTGCCGACGTGCCGCTGCCCTCGGTGACGCTGCAGACGGTGGGCCCGACCCTGCAGAAGTACGGCACGGACATCCAGAAGAAGAAGTTCCTGCCCGGCATCCTCGAGGGGACCGTGCACTTCGCGATCGGCTACTCCGAGCCCGACGCCGGCACCGACCTCGCGTCGCTGCGCACCACCGCCAAGCGCGACGAGGCCACCGGCGACTGGATCATCAACGGACAGAAGATGTGGACCACCGGCGGCCATCACGCCGACTACATCTGGCTGGCCGCCCGCACCGGCACCCCGGACTCCCGCCACCGTGGTCTGACGATCTTCATCGTCGACACCTCCGATCCGGGCTTCTCGTTCACGCCGATCATCACCTGCGACGGCGCGCACCACGTCAACGCCACCTACTACTCGGACGTGCGCGTGCCCGCCGACATGGTGGTCGGCGAGGTCGACGGCGGCTGGAAGATGCTCACCACCCAGCTCAACCACGAGCGCGTCATGCTCGCCCCCTCCGGGCGGCCCGGCGGCTACTACGACGAGCTGGCCGAGTGGGCGCGCGGCACCGGGCCCGACGGTGTCCGACACCTGGACCGGCCCGAGGTCCGCGACGGACTGGCCGAGATCTTCGCGATCGTCCGCCTCAACGAGCTGCTCAACTGGCAGGTCTCCGCGATGGGCGACAACCCGTCGATGGGCGACTCCGCCGCCTCGAAGGTGTTCTCCACCGAGAAGATCCAGCACGTCGGCCGCATCGCCGAGGAGCTGCTCGGGCGCTTCGGCGACCCCACCGACGCCGGCACGGCCAAGCTGCAGCGCTGGTTCGACATGGTGAACAAACGCAACGTCGTGATCACGTTCGGCGGCGGCGTCAACGAGGTCATGCGCGAGCTGACCTGCATGGGCGGCCTCGGCATGCCCCGCACCGCCCGCTGATCCGACCCCGTACGAAAGGCACCCATGAGTGACGACACGGCTACCGCCGCCCAGGCCGGCCGGATCCTCGCCGCATCCGAGGAGATCCGGGCCGCCGGCGGCAGCGCCCCCCGCGCGGGCCGCGATCCCATCAACACCCCGATGATCCGCAACTGGACAGAGGCGATCGGCGACGCCAACCCGATCTACGAGTCCGAGGAGGCGGCCGTCGCGGCCGGCCACGGCGGACTCGTCGCCCCGCCCGCGATGGCCCAGGTCTGGACCATGCGCGGCCTCGGGAAGACCCGCGAGTCCGACGACCCGCTCGGCAACATGACCGATCTGCTCGACGCCGAGGGCTTCACCTCCGTCGTGGCCACCAACTGCGACTCCACCTATCACCGCTATACCCGCCCCGGCGAGGAGGTGACCATCTCCTCGGTCCTGACCGACGTGGTGGGCCCCAAGAAGACGGGCCTGGGCGAGGGCTGGTTCTTCACCACCCGCAACTACTGGCGGGTCGGCGACGAGGTCGTGGCCGAGATGGACTTCCGGATCCTCAAGTTCCGGCCGCCGGTCAAGACTGCCGAGCCGGCCGCCTCCGATCAGATCGTCGCGAGCTCCGGCTCGGCCACCGACGATCTGGTCGTGGGCAAGGTCCTGCGGCCCTCGGTCTCGCAGGACACCCGCTTCTTCTGGGACGGCGTCGCCGCCCACGAGCTGCGCATCCAGAAGCGCGAGGACGGCTCGCTGCAGCACCCGCCCGTGCCGGCGCTGTGGAAGGACAAGACCGAGCAGACCGACTACGTGGTCTCCTCCGGCCGCGGCACGGTCTACAGCTTCGTCAACCACCACGCCCCGCGCGTGCCGGGGCGCACCCGGTTCCCGTTCGTGATCGCGTTGGTGGAGCTGGAGGAGGGCGTACGCATGCTCGGCGAGCTGCGCGACGTCGACCCGGCCGACGTCGAGATCGGCATGGACGTCGAGGTGGAGTTCCTCGACATGCCCGGTGATTCCAGCGAGGACGCGGCGTTCGGCACCGAGCCGTGGACGCTGTACGCGTGGCGGCCCGCCGGTGCCGCTCCTGTCGAACGCCAGATGTCCGAAGTCACGGAAGGTGGCGCGAAGTGAGCGAGAACAGTGCAGTGACCGGCGCGGTCTGCCCCGCCGAGCCGCCCGCCGCGCGAGTGGGGGACACCCTGCCCGAGCTGGCCATCGAGGGGACGCCGACGTTCATCGTGGCCTCGGCCCTGGCGACGCGCGACTTCCAGGATGTCCACCACGACCGGGACCTGGCCCACCAGAAGGGCTCGAAGGACATCTTCGTCAACATCCTCACCGACACCGGCCTCGTGCAGCGGTTCGTCACCGACTGGGCCGGACAGAAGGCGCGGATCACCTCCATCAAGTTGCGTCTCGGTGTGCCCTGGTACGCCTACGACACGCTGACCCTGACCGGTGAGGTCACGGAGATCGCGACCGACGGTCTGGTCACGCTGAAGATCGTCGGCAACGACTCTCTGGGCGCGCACGTCACCTCGACCGCGACCCTCTACATGAACGGAGACCCGCAGTGAGCACGCTGGCTTCTGAGTCACTCGCCAACCGGGCGGCGATCGTCGGGATCGGCGCCACCGACTTCTCCAAGGACTCCGGCCGCTCCGAGCTCCGACTGGCGGCAGAGGCCGTGCAGGCCGCCGTGGCGGACGCGGGACTGCAGCCGTCTGACGTCGACGGCCTGGTGTCCTTCACCATGGACACCAACACCGAGATCGCCGTGGCCCGCGCGGCCGGCATCGGCCACCTGAACTTCTTCTCGCGGATCCACTACGGCGGCGGCGCGGCGTGCGCGACCGTCCAGCAGGCCGCGATGGCCGTCGCGACGGGTGTCGCCGAGGTGGTGGTCTGCTACCGCGCCTTCAACGAGCGCTCGGGCATGCGGTTCGGGCAGGTCAACTCGGCGCTGGTGCAACAGGTCAACTCCTCCGGCACCGACAACGCGTTTTCCTACCCGCACGGGCTGTCCACGCCGGCCGGGTTCGTCGCCATGGTCGCGCAGCGCTACATGCACGAGTACGGCGCCACCAGCGAGGACCTCGGCCGGGTGGCCGTGGTCGACCGCAAGCACGCCGCCGTGAACCCGGCCGCGTTCTTCTACGGCAAGCCCATCACGCTCGAAGAGCACCAGAACTCGCGCTACATCGCCGAACCGCTGCACCTGCTGGACTGCTGCCAGGAGTCGGACGGCGGGCAGGCGATCGTGGTGACCACGCCCGAGCGCGCGAAGGACCTGCCGCACAAGCCGGTCTCCATCGCGGCCGCGGCGTCGGGCTCCGGACCGGACCAGTACATCATGACCTCGTACTACCGTCCCGAGCTCGCGGGACTGCCCGAGATGGGGATCGTGGGCGACCAGCTCTGGAACCAATCCGGGCTGCGCCCCGACGACATGGACATGGCCGTGCTCTACGACCACTTCACCCCGTACGTCCTCATGCAGCTCGAGGAGCTGGGTTTCTGTGGCCGCGGCGAGGCCAAGGACTTCGTCCGGGAGCCGGGCGCCCTCGAGGTGGGCGGCCGCCTGCCGCTGAATACTCACGGCGGCCAGCTGGGCGAGGCGTACATCCACGGTATGAACGGCATCGCCGAGGGCGTGCGCCAGCTGCGGGGCGATTCGGTGAACCAGGTCGCGGGGGCGGAGAAGCTCGTCGTCACCGCCGGTACCGGCGTCCCCACCTCGGGGCTCGTCCTCACCGTCTGAGCCGACAGGCTCCCGTCCCTCCACGTCGTCAAGAGTGTTTCGCACACGCTTCCCGAGAAGGGGGTGTGCGAAACGCTCTTGTCGTTGATGGAGGTGGGCGGAGACCGGGCGTGTGCGGAGTGGTGCCCGGGGCCTCTCGTCGTCCGGTGGTGCGGTGGCGGGTGCGCGTCGACGACCCTAGCCGCGCAGGCAGCCGCGCACGAACGAGCCGATGTCGCGGACCGCGGCCCTGGCCTCGGGGACCAGCGGGTGGAACGCCTGGAACACGTGGAACTGGTGCGGCCAGAGTTGGAACTCGTGCGTCACGCCGTGCTCGGCGAACTTCTCGGCCAGCCTTGCGATCCCGCCCGCGAAGTTCTCCGCGCCGCCGCACTGGATGAGGAAGGGCGGCCAGTCGGGGGAGGGGCGGTAGTTGATCGGCGAGATCGCGGGGTCGTCGGCGTCGGTGCCCGGCGCGTACTGGGCGCGGCACATTTCAGCCATCCCCAGGGCCAGGAACGGGTCCTTCTTCGCCCTGTCGCGGGCGGACATGTCGGAGAAATCCAGGTCGACCCAGGGGGACATGAGGACGACGCCCGCGGGCATCGCCTCGCCCGACTTCTCCAGGTGGGCGACCAGTTGCAGCGCGAGGTTGCCGCCCGCCGAGTCGCCGGCCACCACGATGTTCTCGGCGGGAAAGCCCATGTCGAGCAGCCACTGGAAGCCGGCGATCGTGTCCTCGGTGGCGGCCGGATGCGGATGTTCGGGGGCCAGGCGGTAGTCGGGCAGGAACACCGGTGTGCCGGTCTCGGCGGCCATCCGCGAGGCCAGGGCCTTGTGCGACCAGGGCGAACCGAAGGTGAACCCGCCGCCGTGGACGTGGTAGATCACCTTGTCCGAGTCGAAGAACCTCTTCCGGCCGACCCACAGGCCCGGCACCGGACCGTCCGACGACCAGTCGGCGGTGGTTTCCAGGGCGGCCGCGCGGCCCGCCCCGGAGGTGAGGGCACGAAGCCGGTTGAGCGAGGCCTCGGTGGGCGGCATGCGATCCAGCGCGGGGCGGACGAACATGCGCAGGCCCCCGGCCAGGCCGCGGGCGCGCAGGGTGCCCTGCACGCCGGGGCCGGCCAGGAGCGGTGCGCGCTGGGAGGGCCGCTCCGCTTCGACGTCGGCGGAGCGCTGACCGTCCGCCGGGACGTCCCCGGACCCTGTCGCCTGGGGCAGTCGGAGTCCACCGTCGTACGGGGCGCCCGTCCGCCGGGGCCGCGATCCACTCATGTGCGCAATGTAGATGTCGGAGCGAGGTGACGGGTGTCGAATCGCCGCTGCTACCATAAATCCCAGCTAGAACTCGTTCTCGTTCTCCGGGGATGGCGCAGGCCACGGGCCGGTCTGGACACGAGAACAAGTTCAGGTCACAATGTGACAGTAGCCACATCTGCCCTCAGTTAGAAGGAATTATTCCCGCGATGACCGACGCAGCAGCCGATCACACGTCCGACCCCCTCGCCGGGACCAATCCCGAGATGAACCAGGCATTGGTGTTCGAGGCGATCGTCGACAAGATTCCTGACAACCTGCTCCTCACCATGGACGGCGAGGACTTCACGTACCGGCAGATCGATGATCTGGCCAACCAGATGGGGCACGTGCTCCGGGCCCACGGCACCGAGCCGGGCGATCATGTCGCGCTGTACATGAAGAACAGCACGCCGCACATGGCCGCGATCATCGCGACCATGAAGATCCGGGTCGCCGGCATCAACGTCAACTACCGCTACACCCCGGCCGAGCTGGTCTACCTGTTCAACGACTCGCAGTCGACCGGAGTCCTGGTGGACGCCGAGTTCGCCGAGACGATGGCGGCCGCGGCGCCCAAGCTCGAGACCGTCAAGACGATCTTCTCCGTGGGCGGCGTGCCCGAGGTCCTGGCCACCGCGTGCGCCGAGAACGGCATCGCGGTCGTCGACCTGGACTCCGAGATGGCCACCCAGTCCACCGCGCGGGATTTCGAGCCCGCGCGAGGCGACGACAAGTGGATCGTCTACACCGGCGGCACCACCGGCTTCCCCAAGGGCGTGCAGTGGAACCACTCGGACTACTACTACGCGTGCCTGTCCGGCGGTAACCCGTACGGCGACAAGCGACACAGCCCGGCCGAGGTCGCCGAGCACATCAACCCGGACGGCGGGTTCCGCGTGGTCATCTCGGCGCCGCTCATGCACGGCGCCGGGCTGTTCACCCTGCTGACCTTCGTCAACCTCGGCGGACACCTGCTAATGTTCCGCGACTTCGACCCGCAGGCCATCGTCGAGACGGTCGCCGAGCGCCAGGGCCAGATGCTGGTGTTCGTGGGCGACGGCATGGCCGTGCCGATCACCGACGCGATCGTGGCCAACAAGGACAAGCTGGACTTCAGCTCGCTGTTCATGGTCGCCTCCGGCGGCGGCATCTGGTCCAAGGCCACGCGTGACCGCCTCCTCGAGGTCCTGCCGAACATCATGACGCGCGACAACTTCGGTGCCTCCGAGTCGGGCAACGACGGAGAGCTGGCCATTTCCGAGAAGGCGGAACTGACCCTGCCGTCGAGCGCGCGCATCGGCCTGATCAACGAGTCCAACCAGCCGATCAACCCGGGCTCGGACGAGATCGGGTACATCGTGCGCCGCGGCCACGTCCCGGTGGGCTACTGGAACGACCCGGAGAAGACCGCCAAGACCTTCCCCGAGGTCGGCGGGCGGCGTGTCTCGGTGCTCGGTGACATGGGCCAGATCCGTGAGGACGGCACCATCGTCTTCCTCGGTCGCGGCTCGGGCTGCATCAACACCGGCGGCGAGAAGGTGTTCCCGGAGGAGGTCGAGCAGGCGATCAAGGCCCACCCGGCCGTCCACGACGCGCTGGTCGCCGGCGCCCCCGACGAGCGGTTCGGCCAGAAGGTCGCCGCGGTGGTGTCCTTCCGCGAGGGCCAGTCGGCCACGAACGAGGAGCTGACCACGTTCCTGCGTGAGTCGCTGGCCAACTACAAGGTGCCCAAGACGATCGTCGACGTCCCCGAGATCCGTCGTTCACCCGCCGGCAAGGCCGACTACAAGTGGGCCAAGGACCAGGTGTCCTGACGGACCGGTAAGCACGACTGACCCACTGCGAAGGCCGGGTCCGCCACCAGGGCGGGCCCGGCCTTCGTACGTGCCCCCGTAGTATCGGCGGCATGCGCAGATTCGATCCGACGCCGCGGATCCGCGGCCTGGTGCGGTCGTATCGCGGTCGGCACGGCCGTCGCGCCGGTGTGCTCGCGGTGCTGTTGGAGAGCGACGACGACAACGCCGCCGCCGAGCTGACCGTCCACCCGTCACAGGTGCGGCTGCCCCGGACCGTGATCTATGCGGCCGCCCGCAGCAGGGGGCTGGAGCCCGTCGGTGGTGCGGCAGCGCTCGCGCAGCGCGGACCGTGGATCGACCCGATGCGGTTCGTCCGGCCGTCGGAGGGGAGTGCCGGATGAGCGCGGGGTGGCTCCTCGTCGCGCTGGCGCTCCTGCCGCCGGCCCTGTGGCTCCTGGCGATCGCGGTGGTCGCGGCGCGCGGGAGGCTGCGCCGCAGAGGGGATGAGAGGACGCGCCGGCTGCGACTGGCCCGCATGTTCGGGCGCGGTCTCGGTGGTGATGTCGTCGTCGTCCCCACCGCGGATGTCGATCTGCCCGAGCACGCCGTCCTGGAGGTGGCCGCGGGGGCGGGGTTCCGGTTCATCGGGTATGAGCGCGCCGACACGCCGCTGCGCAGGCGGGTGGGCGTGTTCGTCCGCGTCGGAGGGCCGGTCGACGCGGTGATCAGGGGCCCGCTGGGGTCGGGCGAGCGGGCGAAGTCGGCGGTGCACGCGGGGAGGGCCCCGGCGCCCCGGTAATGTCGCGCGCATGCGCATCGGAATGGCCCTGAACTACAGCGGCGGGTTCGCCGAGACCGCGGCGGAGGCCGCGGACCTCGAGCGGGCCGGACTGGACATCGCCTTCGTGCCGGAGGCCTACTCCTTCGACGCCGTTAGCCAGCTCGGCTACCTCGCGGCCCGCACGTCCACTATGGAACTCGCGTCCGGGATCCTGCAGATCTACACCCGCACGCCCACGCTCACCGCCATGACCGCCGCCGGCCTGGACTTCGTGTCCGAGGGCCGCTTCACGCTCGGACTGGGCGCCTCGGGCCCGCAGGTCGTCGAGGGCTTCCACGGCGTGAAGTACGACGCGCCGCTGGCCCGCACCCGCGAGATCATCGAGATCTGCCGCCAGGTGTGGCGGCGCGAGAAGGTCGTCCACGACGGCGCCAAATACCAGATCCCGCTGCCCGCCGACCAGGGGACCGGGCTGGGCAAGCCGCTCAAGCTCATCAACCACCCGGTGCGAGAGAAGATCCCCATCGTGCTGGCCGCGCTCGGGCCCAAGAACGTGGAGCTGGCCGCCGAGATCGCCGACGGCTGGCAGCCGCTGTTCTTCCACCCCGAGAAGGCACACCTGGCGTGGGCCGACCCGCTGGCCAAGGGGCGCGCCAAGCGTGACCCGTCGCTCGGTGAGCTGGACGTGTACGCAGGCCCGCCGCTGGCGATCTGCGACGAGAGCGAGGTCCCGGGCTATCTGGACTTCGTGCGCCCGCACCTCGCGCTGTACATCGGCGGCATGGGTGCGCGCGGCAAGAACTTCTACAACGAGCTCGCCTGCCGCTACGGCTACGAGGCCGAGGCCGAAAAGATCCAGGACCTGTACCTGGACGGCAAGAAGGACGAGGCGGCCGCGGCCGTGCCGGACGAGCTCGTGCGGTCCGTCTCGCTGATCGGGCCCGCCTCCTACGTCGCCGAGCGGGTCGAGGCGTTCCGCGAGGCCGGCGCCACCACGCTCACCGTCGTCCCGATGGCCATGGACGCGCCGGGCCGCATCAGGCTCGTGGAGCAGTTCCGCGACCTCTGCTGAGCAGCGCGGGACCCGCGCCGACATCCGCTCCCGCGCCCCGGTCGGTTCCCGCGAAATGACCACACCCCGCGGCACGGGGCCGCGGGGTGTGCAGGTGAGCCGTACGGCCCGATCGGATCAGCGATCAGGCGAGGTCGACCACCACGTTCTTGAGGACGGGGGCGTCCTCGCGCTCGACGACAGTGGCCGCCACGAGCAGCTGCGTTCCCTCCTCCCACACGCGGATGCGCATGGTCTCGCCGGGGAAGAAGATGCCGCCGAAGGTCACGCCGTAGCCGCGGACCTTCTCGACGTCGCCGCCCAGCACCTCGTCGACGACCGCGCGCAGCACCAGGCCGTACGAGCACAGGCCGTGCAGGATCGGGCGCGGGAAGCCGGCCGCCTCGGCGAAGGCCGGGTCGGAGTGCAGCGGGTTGCGGTCGCCACACAGGCGGTAGATCAGGGCCTGCTGCGGCAGGGTCGCGACCTCGATGGTGTGGTCGGCCTCGCGCTCGGGGTACTCCACCTTCTCGGAGGTGCCCCGCTCGCCGCCGAAGCCGCCCTCGCCACGGGCGAAGATGCCGGACCGGGCGGTCCACAACTTCTCCCCGTCGGCGGAGACCGTCTCGGACTCCTGGATGATCACCGCGGCCGAACCCTTGTCCTGGATCTCGGCGATCTTCGTCGTCGTCGTCGCGGTCCCGTCGGCCGGGATCGCACGGTGCAGGCGCACGGACTGGCTGCCGTGCACGACCTTGGCCAGGTCGATCTCCACGCCGGGGAACGACACCCGCGGCGCCTCGGTCACGTTCATCGTGGCCGCGACGGTCGCGAACGACGGCAGCACCTTCGGCGCGGTGTCGTGGATGTACTCCAACCCGGTGGTGTCCATCGGGTCGCCCGCGGCGCCCACCCCCAGCGCGTAGAGCGCCACGTCGGAGGCGGTCCAGGAGAACTCCTGCGAGGGCAGTTCCGCCCCGAGGGCGGTGTTCAGATCGATCGGCACTTCTCAGACTCCGGTCTTCTCGGTGGTCGGGGCGGTGGCGAGCATGTTCTCGATCGCGAGGTAGCCGAAGACCAGCGCAGGTCCGATGGTGGCGCCCGGGCCGGCGTAGGTGTGGCCCATGACCGGCGACGAGGCGTTACCGGCGGCGTAGAGGCCCTCGATCACGGAGCCGTCCTCGCGCAGGACACGGCCGTGGACGTCGGTGTTCGCGCCGCCCTTGGTGCCGAGGTCGCCCGGGACCATCTTGACCGCGTAGAACGGCGCCTTGGCGACCGGGCCGAGGCTCGGATTGGGCTTGTTCGTGGGGTCGCCGTAGTAGTGGTCGTACCCGGAGGCGCCGCGGTTGAAGTCCTCGTCGCGGCCGTTGGCGGCGAAGCCGTTGAACCGGTCGGCGGTCTTCTGCAGCGCCTCGGCCGGCACGTCGATGAGCTCGGCGAGCTCGGCGAGGGTGTCTGCCTTGTGGAAGTTCTCCGTCGCGAGCCACTTCTTGGGCAGCGGCTGCTTGGCCTGCAGGCCGGCGAAGAGGTAGCGGTTCTTGTACTCCTGGTCGAAGACGATCCAGGCCGGGACGTTCTCGCCCGGGGCGTCCTTCTGCCCCTCGGGAGCCTGGCCGAACTCGCCGCCGTACATCATGTGCCCGGCCTCGACGTAGGGCAGGGACTCGTTCATGAAGCGCTCGCCGCGCGAGTTGACCATGAACGAGCACGGCAGCGACCGCTCGGCCAGCGCGAACCACGGGCCGCGCGGCATGAGGATCGTCGGACCCCACCAGGCGTCCTCCATGAAGGACAGGGCGGCGCCCGTCTTCTCCATGTACTCGATGCCCTCGCCGGTGTTGGCGGCGGCGCCGACGGTCCACGAGGTGGGGATGGGCTGACGCTGGTACTTGTCGCGCATCTCCTGGTTGTGCTCGAAGCCGCCCGAGCCCATGACCACGCCGCGGCGGGCACGGAGGGTGACCTCTTCGCCGTTCCGGGTGACGGTGATGCCGACGACGCGCTCGTCATTCCCGGACCCCTCGGTGACCAGTCCGGTCATGGGGGTCTCGAGCCACACCGGCACGCCGGCGTCGAGCAGGCCCTTGCGCATGGCGGCGATGAGCGCGCGGCCCATACCGACGGAGTTCTGCTTGCGGGCCTTGGCGAGGAACATGCGCGCGGCGACCCGGATCGAGCGCCGGATACCCTTGGTGTGCGGGCGCTGGAGGAGGTTGAGCCAGCGGTAGTCGGACTGCATCACGACCATGTTGGCCGGGGCCTTGGCGTAGCCCGGCTCCAGCTTGTCGGCTTCGGGGCCGAGCTGGTTCAGGTCGAAGGGGCGGGGCTCGACCGAGCGGCCGCCTAGGCGGCCTCCGGGGGCCTCTGGGTAGTAGTCGGAGTAGTCCTTGACCCACTCGAGCTGCAGCGGGCTGTTGGCGAGGATGAAGTCGAGCACCTCGGGGCCGCGGTCGATGTAGGTGTCGATGCGCTCGGGGGCCACGACGTCACCGATGATGGACCGCAGGTAGGTCCTGGCGGCCTCCGGGGTGTCCAGCACACCGTCGCGCTGGAGCACGGAGTTGCCCGGGATCCACACGCCGCCGCCGGAGCGGGCGGTGGAGCCTCCGTAGTGTGGGGCCTTCTCAACGAGGACCACGCTGAGGCCCTTCTTTGCTGCCGCGAGGGCGGCCGTCATGCCTGCTCCACCGCTGCCGACGACGACGACGTCGAATTCCTGGTCTGCCATGTAGAACACGTTATAGAACTGATGGCAATCGCGCCAGACGCCCCAGGTAGCATCCCCCTCATGCTCAACGAGGAGACCCGTGCCACTCTCGCGCAGCGACTCTGGGACGCCGAGGCCGGCGTGACCCCGATCGCCCCGCTCACCGACGACCACCCGGACCTGACCCCGGACGACGCGTTCGAGATCCAGCTCGTCAACATCCGGCGCAAGCTGGATGCGGGCGCCGTGGTCACGGGCCACAAGGTGGGCCTGGCCTCCAAGGCCATGCAGGAGATGATGGGCGTCGACGAGCCCGACTACGGCCATCTCCTCGACACCATGGAGTACCCCGAGGGCACGCCGATCGAGGCGGCGAGGTTCTGCTTCCCCCGCGTCGAGGTCGAGGTGGGCTTCATCCTCGGCGCCGACATCCCGCCGGAGGGCTGCTCCCAGGAGGAGGCCGCCGCCGCGATCGAGTGGGTCGTGCCGTCCATCGAGTTGATCGACTCGCGGATCAAGGACTGGAAGATCACCCTCGGCGACACGATCGCCGACAACGCCTCCTCGTGCGGCTACGTGGTGGGCTCCGGCCGCGTGCGCCTGGCCGACATCGATGTGGCGGCCATCGAGGCCACGCTCTACAAGAACGGCGAGTTCCTCGCCTCCGGCCGCTCCGATGCGGTGCTGGGCAACCCGCTCAACTCGGTCGGTTGGCTGGCCTCGACCGTCGCCAAGTTCGGCGTGCGCCTGCGCAAGGGCGACGTGATCCTGCCGGGCACCGCCATCCGCGCCATGGACGCAACCCCGGGCGACGCCTTCCGCGCCGACTTCGCCGGGCTGGGCTCGGTCTCGATGGAGTTCCGCTAGCGGTCTGCGTTGAGCGCACGCCCCGCCGCCACGGCCACCCGGGTGACCAGCGGCTCCAGTCGGGCCAGCGCGCTCTCGTCCGCCGCGCTGGCCGACAACGCCGCAACCGCCCGAGTTCCCCCGGGGGCCGGTCCGGAGTCGACGGCGGCGTCGTCGTCAAAAACCGGGGCGGCCACGCAGTACAGGCCGGGCGTGAGTTCGGCATGGTCCAACGATCGCCTCCTGCGCCGGATCTCGGCGAGCTCGACCGCCAGCGCGTCCGCCGAGGTGACGGTGGTGTCGGTCCACGCCACCATCGGCCCCCGGGCCACCCGCGCGGCGGCCTCGTCGTCGAACGCCAGCATCGCCTTGCCGACCCCCGTGCAATACGCGGGCAGCCCGCCCCCGATCCGTGACGGCGACGGGATCGGCCGCGGCCCGTGCAGCTTGTTGAGGTAGACCACCTCGTCGCGGTGCAGTGTCGCCAGGTGGACGGTCGCGCGCGTGGCCTCGAAGAGGTGCGCGAGAAAGGGCGTGAGGACCCGGCGGATCCGCTCGTACTCCGGCGACACCGGGATCGGGTCCAGCTCGTGGATCAGCGGACCCAGCCGGTAGTGCTGGCCGATCCGCGTGACCGCGCCGTTGCGCTCGAGCGCGGCGAGGAGCCGCAGTGTCGTGGACTTGGCCAGCCCTGTGGCGCGCGCGAGTTCGCTCAACGTCAGGCCGCCGCTGCCCGCGGCCGTCGCGCGCAGCACGTCGAAGGCGCGATCGACGGGGGACGCGGGGGGCTGTGTCATGTAGCGAGTGTAGCGCGATGCTCCGACACAGTGCCCGGTCTAATTCGAACACTTGCGCGATAGTGGGACGGCGGGTACGATCGTACATACGTTCTACTGATGTGCGGCGGGGGTGGCGATGATGACGACGACGTCGGGGGGTTCGTTGTCTGCGGTTCCCGAGTCCTCCTGCTGCGAGGATCTTGCCGCTGTGAGCGAGGCGGCGCGGTCGGCGACGCTGGCGCAGAATCGGGCCGGGGCCACGCGGTTGGAAGCGGCTGCGTTGTTGGTGCGGCAGCTGGCTCGGGCTGCTGAGGCCGACGATTCGGGGCGGCCGGGGTATGCGCGGTTGGATCCGCAGGCGCGGGCCCGTGACCATATGGCGGCGGCGTGTCAGCTGACGTGTTGGCATGCGGGCCGGTTGGTGATGGCCGGGGTGCAGATCCACACCCGGCTGCCGCGGATGCTGTCCATGGTCGGGCGGGGGCTGTTGCCGGAGCAGTTGGCCATCGATATCGCCTGCCGGTTGGCGCAGGTGCCGGACGCGATCGTCTCTGATGTGGAGGATGCGGTCATGGCCCGCGTCGGGCACGATCTGGACGGTGGTGACCGGCCGTCGCGGTCGGCGGTGGAGGCGATGATCGACCGGGCCGTGGAGCGTCTGGATCCCGGGGCGGCGCAGGACGCGGTAGATGCGGCCACAGAGTCGCGCACGGTGCGGTTTCGCCGGGGCCGCGACGGGATGGCCTCGATGTGGGCCAAGCTGCCGATCGGGGACGCGGAGATGCTGCGCTGCAGGATCGAGACCGATGCCGCCGCGGCCGCCGCCGACGGGGTGCCGCGGCCCATGGACCAGCTCCGCGCTGATGCACTGTCGGCGTTGGCGGTGTACTCCCCGTCCGGGCCGGCCGAGGTCGTTGATGGCATCGAGCTCGGCCAGGTGCAGGTCGGGGCGGACCTGCCGCGCCCGACGGTCGGTAACGCCGCCGCCGCGAGCGGTCAGCCGATCCGGATCAGTGTGATCGCCGCGGCCGCGCGGGGACTGCCCGATCAGGTGGAGTTCGTCACCGGCGCGTACACCAGCTTCGACTGGCTGTGTCAGGAACTGCTCGAGGGCGATGACGCGCGGGTGCGGTTCGAGATCATCGACCCCGCCCCCGGCGCCCTGGACACCCCGGAGCGGGCACTGCGGTACGTCCTCTCCCCGGCGTTGGCCGAGCGGATCCGGCTGCGTGACGGCACCTGCCGCCATCCGGGCTGCGCGGTCGATGCCCGGGACTGCGACATCGATCATGTGATCGCGTTCGACCGGGCCACCCCGGAGTTGGGCGGGCCGACCCTGGAGTGGAACCTGGTGTGCTTGTGCCGCAAACACCACCGCGAGAAGACCTTCGGCACCAACTCCTACCGGCCCGGGCCGCTGGGCGAGCTGATCATCACCACCGACACCGGGCACCAACACCGCACGCGGCCGAAGGGTCCACTGGCCCGGGCACGCGAGGGCATCCAGGAACAGGTCGAGATCATCCTCAACGACAGACTCTTCTCACCCGACGGATACCTCACCAACCCACCCGGAACCGACAGACGCGACCGACCCGCCTGAAGCGTCAGTTCTCTGGTGTTCTACTGAACGGCACACTCGTTTGTGGCGGGGGTTCCGCGCGGGCGAGACTGCTGTCATGACGGAGAAGAAGAAGCTCACAGCCGCGATCGTGGGGTCCGGCAACATCGGTACCGACCTCATGTACAAGCTCGAGCGCAGCGAGTACATCGAGCCCAGGTGGATGATCGGCATCGACGCCGAGTCCGAGGGGATGAAGCGCGCCGCCGAGCACGGCCTCACCTGCATGTCCGGTGGTGCCGACGAGTTGCTCGCCTCGATCGAAGCCGGTGGCGAGAAGCCCGACCTGCTGTTCGAGGCCACCAGCGCCTACGTGCACAAGGAGTACGCCCCCAAGTACGAGGCCGCCGGCATCGTCGCTGTCGACCTCACTCCCGCGGCGGTCGGCCCGATGGTCATCCCGCCGGCCAACCTGCGCGAGCACCTCGACGCCCCCAACACCAACATGGTCACATGCGGTGGCCAGGCCACCATCCCGATGGTCCACGCGGTTTCCTCGGTCGTGCCGGTCGATTACGCCGAGATCGTCGCCTCCGTCTCCTCGGAGTCGGCCGGCCCCGGCACCCGCGCCAACATCGACGAGTTCACCGAGACCACCAAGATGGCCATCGAGCAGGTCGGCGGCGCCAAGCGCGGCAAGGCGATCATCATCCTCAACCCGGCCGAGCCGCCCATGATCATGCGCGACACGATCTTCTGCTCGATCCCCGAGGACGCCGACCACGACCTCATCACCACCTCCATCCGCAAGCGCGAGAAGGAGATCCAGGAGTACGTGCCGGGTTACCGGCTGCTCCAGGAACCGCAGTTCGACCCGCCCACCGAGATCACCGGCGGCATGGCCCGCGTCGCGATCTTCGCCGAGGTCGAGGGGGCCGGTGACTTCCTGCCGCCGTACGCCGGGAACCTCGACATCATGACCGCCGCCGCCGCGAAGGTGGGCGAAGAGATCGCCAAGACGAAGCTCGGAGTGTGACAACCATGGACAAGACCAACCCCTACAACGCCGACGCACGGGCGTACAGCTCCGAGCTCGACATCCGCGTCACCGACTCCTCGCTGCGGGACGGCTCGCACCACAAGCGGCACCAGTTCTCGGTCGAGGACGTCCGCAACGTCGTCGGCGCCCTCGACGGCGCGGGAGTCCCCGTCATCGAGGTCACCCACGGTGACGGGCTCGGCGGCGCGTCGTTCAACTACGGCTTCGCCAAGTCGTACGACCAGGAGCTCATCAAGGCGGCGGCCGAGACCGCCAAGCAGGCCAAGATCGCGTTCCTCACGCTGCCCGGCCTGGGTATCAAGGACGACATTCTCGCCGCGCGCGACAACGGCGGTTCCATCTGCCGCGTCGCCACCCACTGCACCGAGGCCGACGTCTCGATCCAGCACTTCGGCTACGCACGCGAGCTCGGCCTCGAGACCGTCGGCTTCCTCATGATGAGCCACACCCAGCCGCCCGAGGTGCTGGCCAAGCAGGCCCGCATCATGGCCGACGCCGGCTGTCAGTGCGTCTACATCGTCGACTCGGCCGGCGCGCTCGTGATGGACCAGGTCTCCGACCGCGTCGCGGCGCTCGTCGCCGAACTCGGTGACGACGCCCAGGTCGGCTTCCACGGCCACGAGAACCTCGACGTGGGCGTGGGCAACTCGATCATGGCGATCCGTGCGGGCGCCCAGCAGATCGACGGCTCGACCCGCCGATTCGGCGCCGGCGCCGGCAACACGCCCGTCGAGGCCCTGGTCGGCGTCTGCGACAAGCTCGGTATCACCACCGGCGTCGACTTCTTCAAGATCGCCGACGCCGCCGAGGATGTCGTCCGCCCGCTCATGCCCACCGAGTGCGTCGTCGACCGCCAGGCCATGATGCTCGGCTACGCCGGCTGCTACTCGTCGTTCCTCAAGCACGCCGAGGGGCATGCGCAGCGCTACGGTGTGCCGTCCTCCGAGATCCTCATCCGCGCCGGCGAGCGTCGCCTCGTCGGCGGCCAGGAGGATCAGCTCATCGACATCGCGCTGGAGATCCAGAAGGAGCAGGCGAACGCCTGATCCGCGCTCCGCATCGCCCAGCCGCGCCCCTCGGAGTCAGCCTCGCCGGATATGCCCGGGCTGCTGATTCCGGGGGGCGCGGCTGTATGCGCTCACGGATCGACCGCAGCCGGGCCGGTGGCCCAGGCCACGACGGGCTCGAGGGCGGCCTCGTCGACCTGATCGAGGCGCCGCGCCGGCAGCAGCATCCGCGCGGCGGGGGCGTCAGGGGTGCGACGCAGCGATCGGCGCAGCGCGGCCATCAACACGCGGTCCGGCCGGGTGAGACGTGCCGGGTCGAGGTCGCCGCGCAGGTGGAACGTCGTGACGACGCGGTGGGAGGCGGCGACGAGTTTCGCGGCGAGGTCGCCGCGCCCCGGGTCACTGGCGGGGGAGAGGGCGACGACGACGAGGGCCACGCGACCCGGAGCCGACCGGATCGCCCGGATGACCCGTCTCCGGCCCATGATGCGCGTCGCGTACACGGGCGCGAGGACGATCAACGGGTCCGGCCGGCCGGAGGCGTCGAACGAGGACAGCTCCACCGCCGACGTACCCAGACGCTCGGCGAGAGCGAGGGCGTACCGGCGAGTGGAGCCGTACTTGGAGGTGTAGACGATGGCGGGGCGACTCACGCACCTGAGTCTGTCACCCCACCGGGGTCAGTCGGAGTAGGAGACCTCGACGCGGTCGGTCTTGGGCAGCAGTTGGCAGCTGAGGACGTAGCCCTCGTCGACCTCCTCGGGGTCGAGGATGCCGTTGTGGATCATCTCGACCTCGCCCGACTTGAGGATGCAGGCACACGCCGAGCACTCGCCCTTGCGGCACGAGAACGGCGCCTTGATGCCCTTGGAGAGCAGGACGTCCAGCAGCGGGGTGTTGCGCGGCCAGTCGACCTCGTGGATCTCGTCGTCGAGTTCCACGATCGCGGTGGCGGGCCCGGTGCCGTCGTCGCTCGGGGTGTCGTCGATGACGATCTCGGCGAACGGGTCGCCCTCGATCGAGGAGAACACCTCGGTGTGGATGAGGTGCATGTCGGCGCCCGAGCGGCGGAGGCCATCCTTGACGGTCTCCATGAACGGGGCCGGCCCGCAGATGTAGGAGTGACGCTTGGCGGCCACCGGCTGCAGGACGTTGCCGATCATCTCGGCGGTGGGGATGCCGGAGACCGACTCGAGCCAGTGGACCACCGTGAGACGGTCAGGGTGCTCCCGCTGGAGCTTCTGCAGCTCGTCCTTGAAGATCACCGAGTTCTCGTCGCGGTTGGCGTACACCATGACGATGTGTCCGGTGCCCTGCGCGATCGCGGACCGGAGGATGGACATGACCGGTGTGATGCCCGAGCCGGCCGCCAGCAGGATGAAGTCCTGGTCGAGATTCTTGGGGGTGAAGATGCCGGACGGGGCCAGGACGTGCATGTCCATGCCGGCTTCGGCGTTGTCGCACAGCCAGTTCGAGCCGTAGCCGTCAACCGTCCGCTTGACCGTCACCTTGAGCTGCGAGTCCTCGGTGGGCGAGCTCGACAGCGAGTAGCAGCGGGCAACGGATCCGGTCTGGTCGCTCGGGATACGCAGGGTGAGGAACTGGCCCGGCGTGTACCGGAAGTCCGCCTCCGAACCTGCGGGGACGTCGAAGACGATGGACTTGGCGTCCGTGGTCTCCTCGATCACCTCCGCGATCCTGAGTTCGCGAACGAAGGAGCCCAGCTGTGGGGTTTCGGTCATGGGGAAAGCCTATCGGGTGGAGATAGAGGCCCGGCGACGACGATTCCGCGGAGCGGTAGTGCGGCCGCTCCGCGGAATGCTGGTCGGTCGGTCACTCAGGGGCGTAGAATGGGTTGACCATGTGCTCGGCGTCGACCGGGTCGACACCCTCGGCGAGGGTGATCAGGCCCTCGGAGTAGGCGTAGTGGATGCTTGCGAGCATCCGGGGACAGGTGTCCTCGCCCTCGGGGATCTCCCCGCCGGAGCGCCACTCGGAGAGCACGGGGCACTGCTGGTCGCTGCCGTCGCGCCACTGGATGGACGTGTGCTTGTCACTGTTCTTGCGGACGAATGCGCGGGTGCCGCAGCTCCGGCAATCGACAGGTTGGAAGCCGGCGCGCGTGTACGTCTCCCGGTCCAGGCTGGTGTCGGCGTGGAGCTGCGCGGCGCGCGCCGGGTCGGTCTCGTCCCAGGTGGGCGCGCGCCGCGAGTCGTTCTGCTTGAACGTCACTTGTCGGCCTTGGACGCCTTCGCCTCACCGGCGACCTCGGCCATGCCGGTGTACTGGGTCTGCTCGTCGGAGACCTCGGCCTCGCCGGCCTGCTGCTTGCGCATGTTCTCGGCGACCTCCTTCTCCCAGTACTGGTTGGCGGCCGTGGTGTCGACCTCGAACTCGAAGCGCTCCTGCATCTCGGGCTCGACCTTGTCGCGGTCCACGTAGAACTGCTCGTACCAGCGGCGAAGCTGGTAGACGGGGCCGTCCTCCTCGCACAGCAGTGGGTTGGCGATGGACGACTTGCGCTGCCAGATGCGGACGTCCTGGAGGAAACCGTCGCCGAAGAACGTGGCGATCTTGGTGGCCATCTTGGTGGAGGTCTCGTCGTCGAACCCGGCCGGCTTCTTGACCATCAGCCCGTACATGAGCACGAACGAGTTCTGGTCGACCGGGTAGTGGCAGTTGATCAGAATGACCTCGGACTCGAAGTCGCCGTACTGCTGCTTGAGCGGGTTGATCATGAACGCGGGCCCGTAGTACGCGGCCACCGACTCGAGCAGGGTGTCGCCGTACTTTCCACCCGAGGGGTCGTGGTCCGGACGGCCCTTGGTGTTGAGGTACTGGGTGGCGGTCTGGCCCTCGAACACGTTCTTGAAGTAGGTCGGGAACGCGTAGTGGATGTA
This sequence comes from Dietzia sp. NPDC055340, assembly GCF_053645335.1. NCBI lineage: Bacteria > Bacillati > Actinomycetota > Actinomycetes > Mycobacteriales > Dietziaceae > Dietzia > Dietzia sp. NPDC055340. The sequence continues at coordinate 237,516 of NZ_JBSHML010000001.1, forward strand.
GAAGAAGTGGGCCATGTCCACGACGTTGTCGACGATCTCCATGCAGTTGGAGCCCTCGATCTCCAGGCGGTTCCACACCCAGTCGGTCCACTCGCCCGTGTCGTACTCGTCGAGGTAGGGGATCGCGTCCTCATCGCGGGGCGGGTTGCCCTCGTGGTCGTGCCAGACGAAGACGAGGCCGTTCTGCGTCATGGTGGTCCAGGCCCGGGTCTTGGCGCGAAGCGGGACACGCTTGGCGTACGGGATGCCCTTGCATTTGCCGTCGCCGCCCCAGCGCCAGTCGTGGAACGGACAGGCGATGTTGCCGTCCTTGATCTCGCCGTCCGAGAGGTCCCCGCCCAGGTGGCGGCAGTAGCCGTCGAGGACGTTGATGCCGTCGTCATTGGCCCACACGACGAGCTTGGTGCCGAACGCGTGGATGGAGTGCGGCTTGCCGTCGGAGAACTCCTTGACGGTCCCGATGCAGTGCCAGCCGCGCGCGTAGCGATCTCGCACCTCGCCGGTGTCGATCTCGCGGATGGCGCCGGGGGCCTGGGTTGGTGTGGTCATGATGAAGCCTCCTGATGGCATGAGCCTGATGAGAACAGGTTATAGAATCGTGTGAGGGGCCACAACCAATCCCGTCGGTGCTGGCACACCGTGCCAGTCCCGGGGGCGGGAGGGTGGTGTCTGGTGCAAAACTGGAACGTGTTCTAGTCTAGATCACACGCCGCACACATGCCAGAGAGGGATCACATGAGCCAGTACGCCAATCACGAGGTCATCGACCGGATCAAGGCCCTGCTGCCCGGCTTCGCCGAGCGTGCCCAGGAGACGGAGGACCTGCGGAAGGTCCATCCGAAGAACATCGCCGAGCTCGATGAGGCCGGCTTCTTCAAGCTCTGCCAGCCCGCCCAGTGGGGTGGGTACGAGGCCGACATGGAGACCTTCTACACCGCGGCGATGACCATCGCGACGGCCTGCCCGTCGACCGGTTGGTGCGCGAGCATCCTCGGGATCCACAACTGGCACCTGGCGCTGTTCCCGCAGCAGGCCCAGGAGGAGGTCTGGGGCGAGGACCCGACCGTGCGCATCTCCTCGTCCTACGCCCCGATGGGCGCGGCCAAGAAGACCGCCGACGGACTGGTCCTCAACGGCAAGTGGTCCTGGTCCTCCGGCTGCGAGCACGCCGACTGGGTGTTCGTCGGTGGCCCGGTTCTCGACGAGAACGACAAGATGGTCGACTTCTGCACCTTCCTGGTCGAGAAGTCGCAGTACGAGATCCTCGACGTCTGGCACGTCGCCGGCCTCAAGGGCACCGGCTCCAACGACATCCTCGTGAAGGACGCGGTCATCCCGGAGCACCGCGTGCTCTCGTTCGGCCTGATGGCCGCCACCAAGAGCCCGGGCCTCGAGGTCAACACCAACCCGATCTACAAGATGCCGTGGGGCACCATCCACCCCACCACCATCTCCACGCCCATCGTCGGCATGGCGTTCGGCTGCTACGAGGTGCATCGCGAGCACCAGCGTGACCGCGTGCGCGCCGCGTTCGGTACCGCCGTCAAGGACGACCCGTTCGCCAAGGTCCGCCTCGCCGAGGCCGCCGGCGACATCGACGCCGCGTGGCTGCAGCTCATGCGCAACGTGCGCGAGGAGCAGGACATCATCACGGCCGGCGGCTACCCGGACATGACCCTGCGTACCCGCGCCCGCCGCGACCAGGTCCGCGCCACCCAGCGGTCGATCGACGCGATCGGCCTGCTGTTCCAGAACTCCGGCGCCCGCGCCCTGCAGGACACCTCGCCGATCCAGCGCTTCTGGCGTGATGCCAACGCCGGCCGGGTCCACGCCGCCAACGAGGCGACGAAGGCGTACATCATGTACGGGCAGAATGAGTTCGGCGAGAAGGTCACGGACTCGATGGTCTGATCCGTACGACGGATCGAAGGGACTGGCAGAAGATGGCAATCAGCAATTTCGGTTACGTCCGGGTGTTCGCCACGGACATGGACGCGTGGCGCGAGTACGGCACCAAGGTGCTGGGCTTCGTGGTGGGCTCCGGTGATGACCCGAACGCGCTCTACTTCCGTATGGACGACCATCCGCACCGCTGGATCATCGTCCCGGGCGAGGAGGACAAGCTCGGCCAGGTGGGCTGGGAGTGCGCGAACGAGGGCGAGTTCGAGGACGTCAAGTCCCGTCTCGACGCCGCGGGGGTCCCGTGGGAGGAGGCGCCGGAGGAGGTCAAGCGCGACCGCAAGGTCCGTGGCCTCATCACCTGCCAGGACCCGGCCGGGTTCACGCTGGAGATCTACCATACGATCGCGCTGCAGCACCGCCGCATCCCGACGCCGTACGGTCACGAGTTCGTGACCGGCGACCAGGGTGCGGGCCACATCGTCCTGTCCACCCCGGACGAGGTGGCGGCGCTGGAGTTCTACCGCGACGTGCTCGGTTTCTCGCTGCGTGACTCGATGAGTCTGCCGCCGGAGATCGTGGGCCGCCCAGCCGACGGCGAGCCCGCGTGGCTGCGCTTCCTCGGGTGCAACCCACGTCACCACTCACTGGCGTTCACGCCGTTCCCCAACCCCACCGGGATCATCCACCTGATGGTCGAGGTGTCCTCGGCGGACGATGTGGGGCTGGCCCTGGACCGGGCGCAGCGCAAGCAGGTCCGGATGTCGGCGTCGCTCGGCCGCCACGTCAACGACAAGATGATGAGCTTCTACATGAAGACGCCCGGCGGCTTCGACTGCGAGTACGGCTGCGAGGGCATGCAGGTCACCGATGACGAGAAGTGGGTGGCCCGCGAGTCCACCGCCGTGAGCCTCTGGGGCCACGACTTCTCCGTCGGCTTCAAGTAGACGCCTAGGCTGGGCCCACATCCGTATCGCCCGACGGCGGCGCGGGTGTGGGCCCGGCCGTAGCCGCGCCCTCCGCTCGCCCCGAACAACGTCCATGGGAGGACCGACCCGATGAGCAGCACCGAAGACCGCCCCGAGGGCCAGAATTTCTCGAGTCGGGAGCTGCGCGACGCGCTCGGCCAGTTCTGCACCGGCATCACAGTGATCACCGCGGTGGACGAGGGCGCCCCGGTGGGCTTCGCCTGCCAGTCGTTCTCCGCGCTGTCGCTGGAGCCGCCGCTCGTCTTGTTCTGCCCCATGAAGACCTCCGGGTCGTGGAAGGGCATCGAGAAGGCCGGGAGGTTCGCGGTCAACATCCTCTCCGAGGAGCAGGAGGACGTCTCCTCGACCTTCGGCCGTCGTGGTGACGACAAGTTCGCCGAGATCGACTGGGAGCCGAGCCCACTCGGTTCGCCGGTGATCAAGGGCGTCATGGCGTGGTTGGACTGCGAGATCGACCAGGTCCTCGACGGCGGCGACCACTGGATCGTCCTCGGCCGCGTCCACGATCTCGGCCCCACCAAGCGCGACATCCGGCCGCTGCTGTTCTACCGCGGCGCCTACCTCAGCATCGAGGAGGACGTCGTGGACCCCACGCCCGAGCAGGAGGAGTTGGCCAACTTCATCACCTCGGCCGACTCCTACACCTGGCTGTGAGGTAAGCGGCCATGACAGGGAACACCGCCGGGAACGCGACCGGGCCGCTCGCCGCCGCACTGGCCGAGGCCGAGGGGATCATCAGGCAGGCGCCGCACGTGCGCACCGAGGCCGACGTGGCCGAGGGCCTCGACTACCTGCTCGGCACCCTTCGTGGGGTGATCGAGGGGGGTCAGCACCGGGGCCGCACGCACCCGCAGCTGTTCGAGGCGACGGGCCCCTACACCAAGATGGGCCTGGACAACCCGGACACGCTGTACTTCTACGCGAACCTCGCCGACGACGCCGAGTACGTCGTCGAGGGCCGGCGCGGTACCACGGCGGATCTGTCGTTCCAGGTCATGGCGGGAAACTACTCGGCGGACGAGCGCGCAGCGTCGCACGCGGCTTTCGACGACCGCGCCCTGGAGATCGGCACCGACGGCCGGTACTCCTTCCGGATGGGACCGGCGAGGTACGACGACGACGAGGGCGACCCCGGTTACGTGGTGCTCCACCCCGGCTCGTCGATGATCGCGGTCCGCGAGGTGTTCTCGGACTGGGCGGTGGAGGAGGCCGGGTCGGCCACGCTCCGTCGTGTCGATGCCGCGGGCACCGCACCCGAGCCCGCCACGGTCGCCGGCCAGGAGAAGTTCTACGCCAAGCTGGCGGAGGCTCTGATCGGGCGGCTCCGGACGTGGCTGGCGTTCCCGGGCTGGTTCTTCGGTGACCAGGAGCGCAACACGCTGTACACGCCCCGCAGCACGCCCGGCGGGCTCACCACGCAGTACTCGTCGGCGGGGATCTTCGAGCTCTCCCCGGATGAGGCCATGGTGATCTCGGTGCCCGTCGCCGGGGTGCCCTACCAGGGCTTCCAGCTGGGCAGCATGTGGTATGCCTCGCTCGACTACGTGCACCACCAGACCAGCCTCACCGCCGACCAGGCGCACGTGGACTCCGACGGTATGGTCCACCTGGTGCTCTCCGAGCAGGACCCGGGTCTGGCCAACTGGCTCGAGCTGCTCGGCCACCGCGAGGGGATCATGCAGTTCCGGTGGCAGCGGGTCGATGGCCCCATCACCCCGGAACAGGGCCCGACGCTGAAGGTCGTGCCCTTCGATTCGCTGGCCGACGAGGTGCCCGGGTACGCCGACCAGCGGGTGAGCCCTGAGCAGTGGCGCGAGCGGATCGCCGCGCGGCAGCAGGCGTTCGCACGCCGCGGACTTTCGTAGGAGGGGCCTGTCATGAGTGACGACGCCGACCGGGTCCATGTGGGGACCGTCGAGGACCTGCACGCCAGCGCCTCGCGCGCCGTCGGACTGGAGGATTTCGGGGACGGTGCCGACGCCCATCGCGAGGCCCTGGGTGTCCTGCTCGAGTCCCTGCACACCGACGCCGGCCTGACCCCCGCGGGCAGCAAGTACTGGCGCTCGGTCCTCAAGAGCGCGCTGACCGCCAGGCTCATGGCGAACGCCGGGTTCGCGGCCGCGCCGGAGCAGACGGGCGTGGAGATCGAGCGGCCCGTCGTCGTCACCGGGTTGCCCCGCACCGGCACCACGGCGCTGCACCGGCTCCTCGGTGCCGACCCAACCAACCAGGGGCTCGAACTGTGGCTCACGGAGGTGCCGCAGCCGCGGCCGCCGCGCGAGAGCTGGGAGGACGACCCCGCCTACGTCGGGCTGCGCGACCTGTACGCCGGGTTCATGTCCGAGAATCCCGACTACGGCGGTGTGCACTACATCTCCGCCGACGACCTCGAGGAGTGCTGGCAGCTGCTCCGTCAGTCGGTGACGTCGGCGTCGTACGAGTGCCTCGCCCGGCTCGACGGCTACTCGAGCTGGCTCCAGGGTGCCGACTGGGCGCCCGCGTACCGGCGGCACAAGCGCAACCTGCAGCTCATCGGGGCCAATGACCCCGGACGTCGCTGGGTGCTCAAGAACCCCAGTCACCTGTTCACGCTCGACGCGCTGCTCGAGGTGTATCCGGACGCCGTGGTGGTGCAGACGCATCGGGATCCGCGGAAGTCGATGGCCTCGATGTGCTCGCTCGCGCACCGCACCGCCGCAGACTGGTCGACGCGTTTCACGCCCGAGTACATCGGTGAGTCCCAGCTGGAGATGTGGGCGCGTGGCGTCGAGACCTTCGATGCCGTTCGGACCCGGCACGAGGCGGACCCGGCGTCGAGGGCGACGTTCGTCGACGTGGAGCACCGTGAGTTGGTGCGCGACCCCGCCGGCGTGGTCGAGCGCGTCTACGCGGCCGCCGGGGAGACGCTCGACGACGATGTGCGTGCGGCCGTCGAGGCGGAGAACTCCAGGAGCCTGTCCGGTGACCGCGCGCCCGCTCACAGGTACACGCTCGCCGACTACGGGCTGAGCGAAGCGCAGATCGCCGAGCGCTTCGCCGGCTACCGCGGCCTCGACACCTGATCCCTCCCGCCCGCGCCGCCGCCCCGCCGCGCCGCCGCCCCGCCGCGCCGCTGCCCCGCCGCGCCGTGCGCCCCGTCTCGGCCCCCAGCAGGCGGTTGCAAGACACGCCCCTCGAGTTGCACGACACGTGGTGCGAGAAATCGCCGTAGAAGCGCACCGGATGTCGTGCTTCTGGCTATTGATGTCTTGCAACCGCGGTGGGCGGTGAATCAGCCTCGGGGCGGTACCGGACCCGGCAGGCCGATCACCGGCAGTGTCGGCAGGCAGCGCGGGGTGACCGCGCTGTCCGGGTCGATCGCGTTCAGGGTGAGGTCGATCGTGCGCGGGTCCACGGCGAACGACGCGTGGTCGGCCATGTCCTGCGGGCAGCCGTCCTGGACGACGATCTGGGTCGCGCCCGGGGCGTGCACGAACGCCGCCGACGGGGGAGAGGCCTGGTCGTGGATGCCGGCGAGGATCGTGTAGTCCGTCTCGCGGTGGAACGGGGTGTCGCCCACGGCCCAGAGGTCGTCTATGAAGGCCGCGTCGGGCAGGCCGTCCCCGAACGGGCTGGCCCGGAATGTGTTCTCCACGGACGCCCCGGCCTCCGGGCCGGCGCCGGGGATGAGGTCGGCATTGCCGTAGAGATTGCCCGCGAGCAGCACCGCCCGCCCGACCTTGCCCGGCCGGTCGACCTTCGCCAGGTGCGCTGCCACCGGCACGCCGGCGGACAGCCCGATCAGATCGACCTTCTCCGCACCGGTACCCGCGAGTACGCGGTCGATGTAGTCGGCCATCTCGTCCTGCGCCTGACGGAAAGGGGCTCGGGTGCCGATGCCGGGATGATCGGGCAGTGCGCCCCAGGTGGGGGCGAACACGCAGTAGCCCTCCTCGACCAGCGTCGGCACCATGCCGCTCCACTGGTTGAGCCCGTTGCCGCCCATGCCGTGCAACAGGATCACGGGATTCGGGTGCTCGGCGGACGGGCGGCAGGACCAGTCGTCGGTGCCGGGCCACGGCTGGCCGGGATTCAGGAGGTTGAACATCCCGCCGGACGCGTTGGTGTGGTCGATCGACGCTGCGGTGGCGGCGCCCGAACCCATGACGAGCGCGGCGGCGGCAGCCAGTAGGGCGCGGCTGACGGATGGACGGCTGACGGGCATGCGGCGCTCCAGGACTCAGGTGCGGGTGAGCGCAGACGCTAGCAGCCGCGACACGCCCGTGGTGGCCGCTTCACGCACCCCCGTGTCGGCCCCGGCGCGCCTGAGGCTAGAGGTACTTGGCCACGGCACTGACGATCCGGTCGGCCACTTCCGGCTTACACACGAGCAGGTCCGGGAACTCGATCTCGTCGACGTTGTACTGCAGGTCCGTCCCGTCGAGGTGGCTGGCGTGCAGGCCGCGCTGCGTCACCACACCGTAGGTCGCGGCGGAGTCCCACTGATGGTGGCCGCTGGTGTGGATGAAGGCATCGCACTCGTCCTCGACCACCGTCGCGGTCTTGCCGCCGCCGGAACCGAGGTGGGTGAGTGTGGCGTCGAGCTCGGCGGCCAGTTCCTCGGCGAACGCCGGCGGCTCGGCCTCGGACACGGCGATGCGGAGCCGATCGTCCGCGCGGGGAGGGACCAACGGCCCGGGCCGGGGGCCACGGATGATCGACATCGGCTGATAGGTGGTGGCGCCCCGCCCGGTGAGGACCCGGCCGTACGCCGGCATCGCGATCGCACACGCGGTGATGCCGCCGACGCCCTCAGGGTCCTTCTCCCACAGCGCCACCTGCACGGCCCAGTCGGGGCGGCCCTGAGCGACGTATGAACGCACCCCGTCGAGGGGGTCGAGGAACCAGACCCGATTGGCCTCGAGCCGGGTCCGCGACTCCGGATCCCATTCCCCGAACACCACGTCATCGGGCCTGGCGACGGCCAGCCGGTCGACCATGACGGCCTGCGCCTCGCCCTCGGCGAACGCGCCCAGATCCTCCGGCGCGACCCTGGAGACCCGGAGGTCGGTGAGCAGGCGCCCGGCCTGAGCTGCCAGGTCCTCGGCGAGTCGTTGGTCGTTGGTCCGTCCGTGCTCGGGGAAAGGGCTCATGGGGCCGATTCTAGAGGTCCGGGCTAGAGCCCCGCGGCGACCTCCAGTGCCGAGAGGAGCTCGTGGGGCTGACCGAGCAACTGCGCGGTGCCGTGCGCTCGCTTGAAGAACAGGTGGGTGTCGTACTCCCACGTGATCCCCACGCCGCCGTGGAGCTGGATCGACTCACCTGTGATCCACTGCAGCGCCTCCGAGCAGTAGACCTTGGCGGCGGCCGCCTCGATCTCCGCGGCGTAGGCGGCGGCATCGGCCTCGGGGCCGTCCCCGAGCTCCTGCGCCTGCGCGACCAGCGCGGCGGCGGAGTAGGACAGCGAGCGGGCGGTCTCGACACGGACGTACATCTCCGCCATGCGGTGCTTGAGCGCCTGGAACGAGCCGATCACGCGGCCGAACTGCTTGCGCTCCTGCGTGTACTGCACGGTCGCGTCCAGCACGGCACGGGCGGCGCCGACCTGCTCGGCCGAGATCGCGGCCCACGCCGCGGCCCGCAGGCGCGACAGGAAGCTGTCGCGGGTGGCGACCGGGGCCGCCGAGGCGGAGTCGAACTCCACGCGCGACAGAGTGCGGGTGGGATCCATGACCGGCACGCGCGTGATGGTCACGCCGTCGGCGGAGGCGGGCAGCTCGAACAGACCCACGGTGTCGCCGGTGACGGCCACGACCAGCAGCGTCGACGCGGTGTCCGCGCCGAGCACATGGTGGGCGGTGCCGGTCAGTGACACGGAGTCTGCGCCGGCGGGGGAGTCGGCGCGCACACCGGGGCTGGCCCAGCCGCCCGCGCCGGCCCAGCACAGCGCGACCTGCTCACCGGCGGCGATGCCGGGCAGGAGGCGGGCGGAGGCCTCGGCGTCGCCGGCGGCGAGCACGGCCTGCGCGGACAGCACGGCCGAGCCGAGCATGGGCGACGGGGTGAGCCGACGGCCGAGCTCCTCGCACACCAGGTGCGTCTCGACCCAGGTGGCGCCGGCGCCGTCGAATTCCTCGGGGATCGACAGCGCGGCGGCGCCGATCTGCTCGACCAGCGTCGACCACAGTGCCGGGTCGTAGCCGTCGTCGGAGTTCATCGCCGCACGGACGGCCTCCGAGTCGGACTTCTTCTCCAGCAGCGAGGCCACCGACCGGCGCAGGGCGGCCTGTTCGTCGGTGTCGACGCCGGGGGAGGCGGCCGGGACTGAGTCCGCGGAGGAGGTGGCAGACGCGGTCATCGCGCGGCCTCCAGCGAGTCGAGCACGCGGCCGCGGTGGTAGCTCTGCGTGCCCCAGGCGGTCTGCAGGGCGCGGGTCTTGGTCAGCCACAGCCCCAGGTCGTGCTCGAGGGTGTAGCCGATCGCCCCGTGGACCTGCAGGGCGGTGCGGGCCGACAGGTAGGCGGCGTCGGCCACGGCCACGCGGGCGGCGGAGACGTCGCGGACGGCGGCCTCCGGATCACCCGGGTTCTCGGCGATCGCCAGGGCGCCCGCCCACAGTAGCGGCCGTGCCATCTCCAGCGCGATGGCCACGTCGGCGAGCTGGTGCTTGAGCCCCTGGTACTCGCCGATGAGCTTGCCGTACTGCTTGCGCTGCTTTGCGTAGTCGACACTCATGGTGAGCATCGCCTGGCCCAGTCCCATGAGCTGGGCGGCGGTGCCGATCGCGCCGTGGTTGATCAGGTCGACCGTGCTGTGGGCGGCCACCCGGCCGCCGCGGGTCGGGGTGGTGACGGTGCGGGCCCGGTCGACCGACCGGCGGGACTCGTCGGCGGTGCCGGTGAAGACCTCGTCGTCGTCGACAACCCACAGGTACTGCGCGGCGTGGGCGTCGGGTGCGAACGGGGAGACCCCCGGCGCGGCCACCGAGGCGAGCGTGCCAGCGGCGAGCTCGCCGGCGACGTCGCCGAACTCGGAGTCGCCGCCGAGCGCGGCGGCGATGCGCGGCGCGACCATGACCGACTCCACGACCGGGCCGGGCACTGCGTGGCGACCCAGGACCTCGAGCGCGGTGACGGCCTCTACGGCCGTGGCGCCTGCCCCGCCGGCCTCCTCGGGCACGAGAAGCGCGGCGGCACCGGTCTCGGCGATGCGGCCCCACACGGCGGTGCCGGGCGCGGTATCACCGTCGGCCCAGGCGCGGATGACCGACGGCATGTCGGACTTGGCCAGCAGGGAGTCGATGCTCGCGGCGAAGTCGGTGATGTCGGGATCGAGTGCGAAATCCATGGTGTCCCCCGTTATCCGCGCGGAAGGCCGAGAAGGCGCTCGGCGATGATGTTCTTCTGGACCTCGTTGGTGCCCGCGTAGATGGGCCCGGAGAGGGCGAACAGGTAGCCGTCCATCCACTGCTCACCGGCGAGCTCGCCCGCGGTGTCGAGAATGTCCAGCGCCGTCTCGTGGGTCGCGATGTCCCACTTCGACCAGAAGACCTTGTTGATGGAGGACTCGAAGCCCAGGTTGGCCCCGCCGGTGAGCTTGGTGACCGTGTTCCAGGTGCTCAGCTCATAGGCGCGGGAGCCGATCCAGGCGTCGACCACGCGGTCCGCCAGCGCGCCACGGTTGCGCTCGTCCAGCTCGGACTCGGCGCCGGACCACAGCTCCAGCAGCCGGTCCGTGGTGGCCAGGAACCGACCGGGCGAGCGCAGCGACAGGCCGCGCTCGTTGTTGGCGGTGGACATGGCCACCTTCCAGCCCTGGTTGACCTCGCCGATCACGCCGGACTCGCCCGGGTTCGCGGGATCATCGGGAACGAACACGTCCTCGAGGAACAACTCGGCGAAGCCGGGCAATCCGTCCAGCTGGTCGATCGGACGCACGGTGACGCCCTCGGCCCGCAGATCGAACATGAAGTAGGTCAGGCCCTTGTGGCGCGGCTCGTCCGGGTCGGTACGGAACAGGCCGAAGCCCTTGTCGGCGAACGAGGCGCGGGTCGACCACACCTTCTGGCCGTTCAGGACCCAGCCGCCGTCGACGCGCTTGGCGGTCGAGCGCAGCGAGGCCAGGTCGGACCCGGCCTCCGGCTCGGACCAGGCCTGCGCCCAGATGTCGTCGGCGCGGGCCATGCGCGGCATGATCCGCTCGAGCTGCTCGGGGGAGGCGTGGTCGAACAGCGTGGGGGCCAGCAGGAAGATGCCGTTCTGGCTCACCCGCAGGGGCGCGCCGGCGCGGAAGTACTCCTCCTCGAACACCACCCAGTTGACCAGGCCGCAGTCGCGTCCGCCGTACTCGGCGGGCCAGGACACGACCGACATTCGGGCGTCGGCCATCTTCGCCTCCCACGCGCGGTGGGCCTCGAACCCCTCGGCGGTGTCCATGTGGGGAAGCGGCTCGGCCGGCACGTTCTCGGCCAGCCACTGCCGCACCTCGAGGCGGAATTCCTCGGTCGCGGCGTCCAGATCCAGGTCCACGCCTCAGCTCTCCTTGTTCGTGTCGGTGTTGCCCTTGTTGGCGCTGTCGCGCATCGAGCGGGCGTCCATGCCGCCGAGGGAGGCGGAGAACGAGTCGGTGTCGTCCGGCTCGGCGTTGGCGGAGTGGGAGAACATGTGCCAGCCGAACGCGGTGTCCAGCGAGGTCTGCAGCCCCATCTGGTCCTCGTTCGAGTTGACGACCTTCTTGGTCAGCGTCAGACCGAACGCCGGCATGGCCTTGATCTCGCCGGCGATCTCGTCGACCTTCGCCTGCAGCTCGTCGCGCGGCACGACGTGGTTGAGCATCCCCCAGTCCAGCGCCTCGGCGGCACCGAACCTACGACCGGTGTAGAGGATCTCCTTGGCGCGCCGCGGCCCCAGCACGAAGGCGTGCGCGAAGTACTCGACGCCCGGGATGCCCATCTTCACCACCGGGTCGGAGAAGAACGCGTCGTCGGAGGCCACGATGAAGTCGCAGACCCACGCCAGCATGAGTCCGCCGGCGATGCACGCGCCGTGCACCTGGGCGATCATCGGCTTGGGGATCTCGCGCCAGCGGCGGCACATCTGCACGTAGACCTCGGTCTCGCGCGCGAGCCGCCGGTCGCCGCCGCCGCGGGTGGTGTGGTCCCACCAGATCGAGGCGCGGTTGGTGTACTGCACGTGGTGGTCGCGCTCGGTCGTGCCGATGTCGTGGCCGGCCGAGAAGTGCTTGCCGTTGGCGCGCAGGACGATCACGCGTACGTCCGGGTCCTCGACGGCCTTGATGAACGCGTTGTCCAGCGAGTACGTCATGACCGAGTTCTGCGCGTTGCGGAAGTCCGGCCGGTTGAGGGTGACGTACGCGGTGCCGTCGGTGACCTCGTACGCCACGGGCTGCGTGTCCGGACCGAGGTCGTCTACCTCGAGGACCGGGGGGATGGGTGCGTCGGTCATGAGCTGGGACTCTCCTTACCTAGCAAGTGCTTGGTTGGTACTGTACCGGACTTCGCGCGCGGGCCCGATTCAGACGCCTCGTCTCAGACGCCGTAGCCGCCGTCGACGTCGAGCTTCTGGCCCGAGATGAACCCGGCCCGGTCGGAGGCGAGGAACGTCACGGCCTCCGCGATGTCGCCGGCCGAGCCGAACCGCCGCAGCGGGATGTTGCCGCGCGTGATCTCCAGCGCCCGCTCGTCGAGGTCGCCCGAGGCGATCAGCCGCGACGCCATGCCGTCGGTGAGCATCCCCGGCCCCACGCAGTTCAGGCGCACCCCGTACCGCCCCTCCTCGGCCGCGAGGCCGCGCACGAGCTGCTCGACCGCGCCCTTGGGGCCGGCCGACAGGCCGTCGCGTACGGGGTAGCGGGTGGTGGCGGCGGTGGTGACGACGACGACGTTGCCCGCCACCGCACGCAGATGCGCCAGCGCCGGGTGCACCAGCGCGAAGAACCCGGCGGCGTCCTCGTCCAGCTGGCGCCGGAAATCGGCCGGCGATACGCGCGACAGGTGGACCATGGGCACGTGCGGGCCGGCGCAGTGGGCGAGGACGCGGATGCCGCCGAAGCGGGTTCCGATCCGGTCGACCGTGGCCGCGAGGGCGGCGTCTGCGTCGTCGTCGTTGTCGTCGTCGGAGTCGTCATGGACCGCGAGTCGTTCGAACTGCACGGTGCGCCCGTCCCCGCCCAACTCCCGCGCCAGGTCGACCGGCTCGGTCGAGCGGTACCCCAGCACCATCGGCGCGCCCGGGAACTCGACGGCCAGGCGGCGCGCGACGGCCGCCCCGATCCCGCCCGAGGCGCCGGTCACCACCACGGCGCCAACGGTGGGGGCGTCCGCATCTGCTGCGCTGCTCATCGCAGGTCCGTCTTGAGGATCTTGCCGGAGGGGTTGCGCGGGAACGCGTCGAGGAACTCCACCGTCCGCGGCCGCTTGAAGTTCGCCAGGTGCTCGGCGGCGAAGTCCATCACGTCCTGCTCGGTGAGCTCCGAGCCCTCGCGGCGCACGACGAACGCCTTGCCGACCTCGCCCATCCGCTCGTCCGGAACGCCGATCACCGCGGACTCCACCACGCCGTCCAGGCGCGCGAGCGTCTGCTCGATCTCAGCGGGGTACACGTTGAAGCCGCCCGTGATGTACATGTCCTTGAGCCGGTCGGTGATGCGCAGGTTGCCGTTCTCGTCGATCTCGCCCACGTCACCGGTGTGGAGCCAGCCGTCGGCGTCGAGCGTTGTGGCGGTGTTCTCGGGGTCGTCGAGGTAGCCCTGCATGACCATGGGGCCGCGGGTGAGGATCTCGCCCTTCTCGCCGATCCGGATCTCCATGCCGGGGTACGCGCGGCCGCAGGTGGTGGCCACGGTGACGGCGTCGTCGGTGGGGCGGCAGGTGGTGATGAAGCCCATCGTCTCGGTCTGCCCGTAGGCGGTGATGACGGTCTCCAGGCCCAGATCGGACTGCATGCGCTCGACCAGCACTACCGGCACCACGGCGGCGCCGGTCACGGCCAGCCGCAGCGACGACAGGTCGTACTGGCCGCGCATCGGCTCGTCGAGGAGGGTCTGGAAGATCGTCGGCGCGCCGGGTAGGACGGTGGCGCGCTCGTCCTGGATCAGCCGCAGCGTCTCGGCGGTGGAGTACACGGCCAGCGGGATGATCGGCGCGCCGAACAGCACGCACACCAGGAAGCCGGCCTTGTAGCCGAAGCTGTGGAAGAACGGGTTGACGATGAGGTAGCGGTCGGTCTCGGTGAGCTCGCCGTTGCTGCCCCACGCGTGGGCGCCGGCGACGGTCTGGCGGTGTAGCGCCACGACGCCTTTGCTCTTACCGGTGGTGCCCGAGGTGAAGAGGATGTCGGCCACGTCGTCGCCGGTCACCGCGTCGGCGCTGGCGTCGGCGCGGCTGAGGAGTCCGTCGGTGGCGCGGGCTCGGAGGTCGGAGTAGTCGACGACGTCCACGCCCGCACCGTCGGCGGTCACCGTGTCGCCACCGTCGAGGGGGATCCGCACCACGGTCTTGAGTTGCGTGGACTCCGCCAGCGAGCCGCCGGCCGCGGCCGTGAGGTCCGCGATCCGCTCGGCGCCGAGGAACGCCCCGGCCACCACGGCGGCGACCGCGCCCGTGCGCTGGATCAGCTCGAGCGTCTCGCTGCCGGTGTAGCGGGTGTTGGCCGGCACGACGGTGGCGCCGACGTACTGCGCGCCGAGTGCGGCCACCACCCAGTGGTGCGTGTTGGGCGCCCAGATGACGATCCGGTCGCCGGCCTCGACCCCGCGGTCGAGCAGGCCGGCGGCGAAGTGGCGGACCTCGTCGAGGAGCTCGGCCCAGGTCCAGCGGGTGTCCTGGCCGGGTTGGACGTCGATGATCGCCTCGCGGTCCGCCCACAGGGTCGCTGCTCTTCGCAGCGCGGCGGGGATGGTGTCCACGGGCTGGCGGTCGGCTGGTGCGCGGTCGGTCATCGCGGGCTCCTCAGGGCTGCGGGTGTGGCGGAGGCAACCCTACCAAGCAAGTGCTTGGTGGCGCGGTCCGCCGTGGCTGGCTGCGTCTGCGCCATCCCGCCGCCTCGCCATCCCGCCGCCTCGCCATCCCGCCGACCCGTCGTGCACCGCCTCGTCCCGCCGCCCCGCTGACTATCCGCCCGGTTGCAAGACAACTGCTCACGTTTGCAAGGCAATCGGGGCGAGATCTGGCCCCGAAACCGCACCGGAGGTCTTGCGAGTGGGAAGGCGTGTCGTGCAACCGGGTGGTGGGTTCGTCCGGCGGTCCGCGAGCGGCATGCGGCGGACGGGAAGGGGCCGCGACTGCCGGGTTGGGCGGCCCGGTGCACTACCAAGCAAGTGCTTGGTAGTGTGTCGGCATGACCGAGAACACCAGGCCTGCGTCGGAGATGTCCGACGACGAGTTCGCCGGCCAGTTCCGCGCCTGGCTGGACGCCAACCTCGTCGGCGAGTTCGCCGAGATCAAGGGGGTCGGCGGGCCGGGCAGCGAGCACGAGTTCTTCCCCCAGCGACTGGCCTGGGAGCGACACATGGCCGCCGCGGGCTGGACCTGTGTCGGCTGGCCGGTCGAGTACGGCGGCCGCGGCGCGAGCCTGAGTCAGCAGGTGCGCTTCCACGAGGAGTACGCCAAGGCCGACGCCCCGGCGCGCGTGTCCCACCTGGGCGAGACGCTGCTCGGGCCGACACTCATCGCGCACGGTACGCAGGAGCAGAAGGACCGCTTCCTGCCGAAGATCGTCGACATCACCGAGCTGTGGGCCCAGGGTTACTCCGAGCCGGGCGCCGGCTCCGACCTGGCAAACGTCGCCACCACCGCCCGGTTGGGCGAGGACGGCAAATGGCACATCGACGGCCAGAAGGTGTGGACCTCACTCGCGCACCTGAGCCAGTGGGCGTTCGTCGTAGCCCGAACCGAGGAGGGCACGAGCCGCCACAAGGGACTGAGTTTCCTGCTGGTGCCGCTCGACCAGCCGGGCGTCGAGATCCGTCCCATCCAGCAGCTCACCGGCACCTCCGAGTTCAACGAGGTGTTCTTCGACGACGCGGTCACCGACGCGTCGATGATCGTGGGGGAGCGCGGCGAGGGCTGGAAGGTCGCCATGACCCTGCTCGAGTTCGAGCGCGGGGTGTCCACGCTCGGCCAGCAGGTCGGGTTCGCCCGCGAGCTCGACGAGATCACCCGGATGGCGCACGCGAACGGCAGCGCGCAGGATCCGGCGGTGCGCGAGCGCATCACCCGCGCCTGGATCGGTCTGAAGGTCATCCGCGCCCACGCCCTGCGCACGCTGGCCGACCGCGACCCCACCGGCGGCACCGCCTCGGCGGCCAAGCTGCTGTGGGCCAACTGGCACCGCGACCTCGGCGAGCTCGCGATGCTGGTCCAGGGTGCGGAGTCGCTCACCGGACCCACCGAGACGTCCGAGGGCGTACCCAACGATCTGCGGGACCCCGAGAACGTGGAGCTGGCGCTGTGGCAGCGGCTGTTCCTGTTCACCCGCTCCGACACCATCTACGGCGGATCCAACGAGATCCAGCTCAACATCATCTCCGAGCGCGTGCTCGGACTACCCCGAGAGGCCAGGCCGTCATGACCGAGCAGAAGTCCCCCCTCGCCGTCGTTCCCGAGGAGACCCCGGGCCACGGCCTGCTCAAGGGTAAGAAGGTCGTGGTGACCGCCGCGGCCGGTACCGGCATCGGCTTCTCGTCCGCCCGTCGCGCCGCGCTCGAGGGCGCCGACGTGCTGGTCTCCGACTTCCATGAGCGGCGCATGAACGAGGCCCGCGACGCGCTGGCCGCCGAGTTCCCGGACCAGCAGTTCGAGGCGATCACCTGCAACGTGCAGTCCACCTCCGACGTGGACGCGCTCATCACCGGCGCCGTGGAGAAGCTCGGCCGGATCGACGTGCTGATCAACAATGCCGGGTTCGGCGGCGAGGCCGAGCTCGTCGACATGACCGACGAGGACTGGGACCGCGTCCTGGACATCACGCTGAACGGCACGTTCCGCGCGACCCGCGCCGCGCTGCGCTACTTCCGCGACGTGCCGCACAACGGCGTGATCGTCAACAACGCCTCCGTGCTCGGCTGGCGCGCGCAGCGGGCGCAGGCCCACTACGCCGCCGCCAAGGCCGGCGTCATGGCGCTGACCCGGTGCTCGGCCATCGAGGGGGCGGACTACGGCGTGCGGATCAACGCCGTGGCGCCGTCGATCGCCCGGCACAAGTTCCTCGAGAAGTCCGCCTCCTCGGATCTGCTCGACGAGCTGGCCTCGAAGGAGGCCTTCGGCCGCGCCGCCGACGTGTGGGAGGTCGCCGCGACCATCGCGATGCTCGCCAGCGACTACACCACCTACCTCACCGGCGAGGTCGTCTCGATCTCCTCGCAGCGCGCCTGATCTCCGCGGAGCTCCGCGTCGCGGCAGGGGCGATCAGGCCGCGGCGCGGACCTTCTCCGCCTGCTTGACGAACGTGTCCATCGCTGTGGCCTGGGCCTCCGGCGAGACCTCGCCGGCGGGGATGGTCGCGGTGACGGAGACGCCGATCCCGCGGACCGTGCCGGTGACGATGAGGTTCCCGCTGGTGACGTTCTGGCCCATCATGTCCATCGAGCTGTCCTGCTGGACCGCGACGAAGTTCTCGACCCCGGCGGGGGCCTCGACGTCCAGCACCGTGTTGGCGGTCTCGGTGACCAGGTCCTGGCCGCCTTCGCCGAGCGGGAAGCTGACGGTCATGACCGGGCAGTCCTCGATCGCCGCGGCGCGATCCGGCAGGCCGTCGATCACCGTGGTGACGGCCACCGCGTAGGCGATGTCGTCCTTCTGTCCGGCCTGGATGGCCATCGTCCCCGGCTCGGACTGCGCCATCAGGGTGTCCTGGCTGAACTCCGCGCAGTGCGGCGGCTCGACCTTCAGCCCCTCGGTGAGGCCGCCGATCATGTCCATCCCGCCGGCGATCTCCTCCGGGGACACCGGCTGCAGGCCCAGGTCGGGAGCGTCCGCCGCGGTGAGGATCAGCTGGCCGAGCGCCGTGGCGGGGGCGGCCTCGGAATCCGCTTCCGCTTCCGTCGGCTCGGCCGACCCGGTGGCCGAGGTCTGCTGGGTGGCGGAGGTGTCGGTGGCCGCGGCGTCGTCGTCGACCTCCCCGATCGTGCAGGCGGACAGGCCCAGGGCCAGGCCGAGCGCTGCGGACGCGGCGAGGAGGCGGCGGCCACGCCGGCGGGGCAGGGTGGTGGCGGAGGAAGTCATGGAGCAGAGTCTAAGCAGGGCGGCCGCCCGGCGGGCGGTGGCGGTGGCGCGTCGAGCGCGGTCGACTGCCCAAACAAGTGCTTGGTTGGTATTGTGTCCGGTATGACCGCCACGAACAGACGCGACGAGCTCCTGTCGATCGCGGCCGGCCTCTTCGCGGAACGCGGCCTGCGCGCGACGACCGTGCGCGACATCGCCGACGCCGCCGGCATCCTCTCGGGCAGCCTCTACCACCATTTCAAGTCCAAGGAAGCCATCGTCGACGAGATCCTCCGTGGCTTCCTCGACGCGCTGTTCGGCGACTACCGGCGCATCGTGGAGTCCGGGATGGGCGCGCGCGAGACGCTGGAGGCCCTGGTGGAGGCGTCGTTCGAGGCCATCCACGACCACCGCGACGAGGTGGCGATCTACCAGGACGAGGTCAAGCACCTGCGCGGCAACGTGCGGTTCGACTACCTGGGCGAGCGCAACACCGAGTTCCGCGAGATGTGGACCGGGGTGCTGCGCCGCGGCATGGAATCCGGCGCCTTCCGCGACGACCTCGACGTGCGCCTGACCTACCGCTTCCTGCGCGACACCGTCTGGGTCGCGGTGCGGTGGTACCGCCCCGAGGGGGACGACGACCACGGCGCGATCGCCAACCAGTACCTGAACATCGTGCTCGACGGACTCGCCGTCAACTGAAGAGCCCCAGCACCACTGAGGAGAGACCAGCCATGACAGAAGTGACCGGCCGCGAGGCCTACGTGATCGACGCCGTCCGGACGCCGGTGGGCAAGCGCGGCGGCAGCCTGGCCGCGCAGCACCCCGCCGACCTCGGTGCCCACGTCATCAAGGCCGTCGTCGAGCGAACCGGCATCGACCCGGAGGTCGTCGACGACGTGATCTTCGGCTGTGTCGACACCATCGGCCCGCAGGCCGGCAACATCGCCCGCTCGTCCTGGCTCGCCGCCGGCATGCCGCTCGGTGTCCCCGGCACCACCGTCGACCGCCAGTGTGGCTCCAGCCAGCAGGCCATCCACTTCGGCGCCCAGGCCATCATGTCCGGCACCCAGGACGTGATCCTGTTCGGTGGCGTCCAGAACATGAGCGCCCTGCCCATCTCCTCGGCCATGCTCGCCGGCCGCGAGTACGGCTTCGACGACCCGTTCTCCGGCTCCACCGGCTGGACCGAGCGCTTCGGCACGCAGGAGATCTCGCAGTTCAACGGCGCCCAGATGATGGCCGACAAGTGGGACATCTCCCGCCGCGAGATGGAGGAGTGGGCGCTGCAGTCCCACAATCGCGCGCGTGCCGCGATCGCCGAGGGCCGCTTCGGAGCCGAGTACGTTCCGATGGCCGGCCTCGAGGCCGACGAGACCACCCGAGAGACGACACTCGAGAAGATGGCCTCGCTGCCCGTGCTCGCCGAGGGGGGTTCGCTCACCGCGGCCGTCGCGTCGCAGATCTGTGACGGCGCCTCCGCCGGCCTGCTGGCCTCCGCCGAGGCCGTCGAGAAGTACGGTCTCACCCCGCGCGCCCGCATCCACCACATGACCGTCCGCGGCGACGACCCGGTGATGATGCTGTCCGCGCCCATCCCGGCCACCAAGCACGCGCTGGCCAAGACCGGCCTGACGATCGACGACATCGACGTGGTGGAGATCAACGAGGCGTTCGCGCCCGTCGTGCTCGCCTGGATCAAGGAGACCGGCGCCGACCCGGCCCGCGTCAACCCCAACGGCGGCGGCATCGCCCTGGGCCACCCCCTCGGCGCCACGGGTGCCAAGCTGTTCGCCACGCTGCTCAACGAGCTCGAGCGCACCGGCGGCCGCTACGGCCTGCAGACCATGTGTGAGGGCGGCGGTACCGCCAACGTGACGATCATCGAGCGCCTCGACCGCTGATCTACACGGCCTTCTGAGCCCAGCCCTGAGCCCCGCACCGGATCATCGGTGCGGGGCTCTCGCGTCTCGCACCTTCGAGGCCCACCCATCAGGAGCCGGGGAAGCTCATGTCTCCGACACTGTCACTGATGTTGCCGGCCAGCGGGATGATGCTGCCGACGTCGATGCTGCTGCCGTTGCTCGAGCCCTCGGGGAGCTCAACACTGCCGGTCAGGCTGCTGGTGTCGAGTGCTCCGGTGCTCGCGCCGTCGATGCTGCCCTGACCCGACCCTGCAGCGGCTTCGCTGCCCGAGCTGCCCGCCCCGGCGTCCACGCCGAGGCTTCCGCTCGTGATGTCGGCGATGCTGCCGTGGAATCCGATGTCGACGGTGCTGCCCTGGTCTGACCCCGAGGCGCTGCCCAGCTCGATCATCCCGTCCGTCGAGCCGACGCCGAGCTCGGCGCTCCCGAGGCCGATGCTGCTGCCCTCGGCGGAACCGGAGCCGCCGACGCTTCCGGTGACGCTGCCCTCGAACGCCCCCAGTGGGTTGCCGACCTGGGTGAGGAAGAGGTTGATCTCCATCGGTGCCTCGTCCCTGCCGCCTACGCAGACCACGGGGGCGGCATAGAAGTCGTCCCGTACGCTATCTGCCTCCAGCGTGCCCGCGACGCCCGGGAGCGTGACCGGGGAAAGAGTATTGGCCAGGAGCAGGATGGTCACCTGGTCATTCAGGTCGCCGAGGGCGGCGATGATGTTCATGATGTCTCCGTCGAGTAGCGGAATGACCTCTCGGGCGACATCGGGGATGGCGTACAACGGGACGAGCGCGCCAGCACAGGACTGGCCGAGCACCGGGGGCCAGCCGAGCTTGCCCGGAATCGGGTTGTCGATTCGGACGGATACCCGGTTGTCCTCGACCGCCGGAAGGGATACGTCCGCGGCTAACGCCACGCCGCTACCGGCGAGCGCCATGCTCGCTACGGTGGCTACTGCCACCGACAGGTGAGTGATTCTTCTGACTGTGCGCATGTGATCTCCCGATGATTGGCCGTCGCCTCGTGAAGATACGCATATCCATGCTTGTCGTGGCGTGAATGGCTGTTCGGGGGAGCACGCTGCGAGTTGCCGGATCGGGGGCTCGGACGAAGACGCGAGCCCCGCACCTCGGCAGGGTGCGGGGC